>JASFLV010000008.1:0-18502 GCA_050117915.1 Thioalkalispiraceae bacterium
AGCAGGCATGTCCAAAGAGGCCAAGGCCAAGGCGACAGCAGAAATGCAAAAGCTGAAGATGATGTCGCCGATGTCCGCTGAAGCCACGGTAGTGCGTAACTACCTGGACTGGATGGTAGGCGTGCCTTGGAAAAAACGTACCAAAGTACGTCATGATATCGCCAAGGCGGAAGAAGTGCTTGAAGCGGATCACTACGGTCTGGAAAAGGTCAAGGAACGTATCCTTGAGTACCTTGCTGTACAGACACGCATGAAGAAAATGAAAGGTCCCATACTGTGTCTGGTAGGACCACCCGGTGTGGGTAAAACTTCCCTGGGACAGTCGATTGCGCGCGCGACTAATCGTAAGTTTATTCGAATGGCGCTGGGTGGGGTACGTGATGAAGCTGAGATCCGCGGTCACCGCCGAACTTATATTGGTTCTATGCCGGGTAAGATTATTCAGAACTTATCCAAGGTCGGGACCCGTAATCCACTTTTCTTGCTTGACGAGATCGACAAGATGGCAATGGATTTCCGTGGTGATCCCGCTTCGGCTTTGTTAGAGGTCTTGGATCCAGAACAGAACCACACATTTAACGACCACTATATGGAAGTGGACTACGACCTGTCAGAAGTGATGTTCGTTGCTACGTCAAATACCATGAACATTCCTGGTCCGCTGCTGGATCGGATGGAAGTGATTCGTCTGTCGGGTTATACCGAAGACGAGAAAGTGAATATCGCGCAAAGGTATCTGCTTGAGAAGCAGAAAAAGAACAATGGTCTCAAACAAGATGAGATTGAAATCACCGAGGGCGCGATTCGAAACATCATTCGTTACTACACCCGTGAAGCGGGTGTTCGAAATCTGGAACGCGAGATTGCCAAGATCTGCCGCAAGGTGGTGAAAGAGGTGTTATTGCATCCCAAAGAAGAAAAGACGGTTGTTGATGCCGATGTTCTGGACAAGTACCTGGGTGTACAGCGTTTCCGTTTTGGTCTGGCCGATGAGAAAGATCAGATTGGTCAGGTCACCGGGTTGGCCTGGACAGAAGTCGGTGGTGATCTTCTAACCATTGAGACTGCTGTCATGCCTGGTAAGGGCAAGCATAATGTTACCGGGCAGCTTGGCGATGTCATGAAAGAATCTATCCAGGCTGCCATGAGTGTTGTGCGTAGTCGTTCTGCCATTCTGGGGCTTGAGCCTGAGATATTTGAGAAAAATGACATCCACGTCCACGTCCCTGAAGGTGCGATTCCGAAAGATGGTCCAAGCGCTGGTATTGGTATGTGCACGGCGCTGGTCTCTGTGTTGACTGGTATCCCGGTGCGAGCCGATGTGGCGATGACCGGTGAGATTACCTTGCGTGGTGAAGTCCTGCCCATTGGTGGTTTGAAAGAAAAATTGCTGGCTGCCCGCCGGGGTGGGATCAAAACAGTCCTGATTCCTGAGGAAAATCAGCGGGATCTGGCTGATATACCAGACAACGTGAAGGAAGAATTGGATATTCGTCCGGTAAAATGGATAGACGAAGTGCTTGAGGTTGCCTTAACTCATATGCCCGAGGCGTTACCTGACGCAGAGCCATCTCAGGCCGTCGTCGAGAAGGAAACCAAAGAGCAGCAGGAATCTAACCAGAATACGATTCGGACTCATTAGTCAATTCTTTTTTTATCCTAAATGCCAACCGACTTGCTTGACCTGGTGTATAGTCGGTTGGTATAAGTTTGTGCAAAGCAAATAATGCCGCCGCTTTTAAAAAAGCGCTATTTTTCATTCATCTAAAAATAAAGGGGAGAGCTTCGTGAATAAAGCCGAACTAATTGATGCTGTTGCTGAGGGTGCAGATATTTCCAAGGCCGCTGCGACACGTGCTGTAGATACTTTTATTGATTCCATCACTAACTCACTGAAACAGGGTGATCAAGTAACCCTGGTTGGTTTTGGAACCTTCTCTGTCCGTCCTCGTGCCGCCCGCCAGGGTCGAAATCCACGAACGGGTGAAACCATCAATATACCCGCTTCAAATAATCCTGCTTTTAAGGCTGGCAAAGCGCTTAAGGATGCCGTAAACTAGCGCGCCTTCGACCAGGGTGGTTAGCTCAGCTGGGAGAGCATCGCCCTTACAAGGCGAGGGTCGCAGGTTCGATCCCTGCACCACCCACCAATTTTCATAAATGGGCCGGGATGAGATTCTGTCATCCAGAACCAGCTTATGAATCAGGGGGTCGAAGTATCGGATGGACCGGTAGTTCAGCTGGTTAGAATGCCGGCCTGTCACGCCGGAGGTCGCGGGTTCGAGTCCCGTCCGGTCCGCCAATTAAAATACTGGATAAGATAACGATTCAAGGTGTGGCGTCAAAACTGCACCTTTTTATTTGCACCAAGAAAAAAGTATAATTATTCAATGCTTCAAGCTATTCGCGACAATGCTCAAGGGGTGATCATCTGGATAATCGTGGTTTTGGTGATCCTCGGTTTATCCTCGTTCATCCTTAGTTCTTACCTGGGCAGCAATGTCAAAAACTATGCGGCCAAGGTCAATGATGTCGAGATTTCCACCCGGGAATTTAGCATGGCCTTTAATAACCGCCAGGCCCAGCTCCAGCAACAACTGGGCGAAAATTTTTCCCGTTTTTTCGATGAAAATCTACTCAGAACATCTGTACTCAATGGCCTAGTAGAGGCGGAGCTGGTGACCCAGCTTTCTCATGAAGCCGGCTTTCGTAACAGTGCAGAACAGGCAAAGCAATCGCTGGCTTCGATTCCTGCTTTCCAGGACGAACAGGGTAATTTTTCCAATGAGAAATTTGCCAATATTGTCGCCCAGTACGGTTACAGCCCTGAAGGCTATGCAGTAGAACAAGCCATAAGTCTTTCGAATCAGCAGTTCATTAACGGTATAAGTGATACCGCCTTTGTCCCTGGATCAACCCTGACAGAGTTTCAGCGTCTCGCTCGACAGCAACGTAAGGTCGGTTTGCTCTCGGTTAGTCTTGTCGAAGTAAGCAAGAATATTGAACTTAGCGATGAGCAAGTCAAAAGCTGGTTTGAACAACATGCTGCTGAATTCATGACGCCTGAGCAGGTAAAAGTTGATTATGTCGAATTAAGTCTCAAGGGCTTGATTGACCAGCAGGACGTTGATGAAGATGAAATCAGGGACTATTTCGATAAGAACAAGGCAACTTATACCAAGGATGACTTTTCAACTGCCGAGAAAAAAATCAAAGAGATTCAAGCGCGAATCAAAAAGGGTGAATCATTTTCTAAACTGGCCAGGGAGCAGTCTGAAGATATCGCTTCAGCACAGGAAGGCGGTGATCTTGGCTTCTTTGGTAAAGGTATCATGGACCCTGCTTTTGAAAAGGTTGTCTACGAACTCAACAAGGGTGAAATTAGTCAACCGGTTAAGACCTCATTTGGTTATCACCTGATCAAGCTTGAAGATATCGATGGTGAGCAACGCCGAGCCAGACATATACTGGTCAAGAAAGACAAAGTGGCTAAATCCTATGAAGAAGTCAAAGCGACTATAGCCAACGTACTGAAGACACAAAAAGCAGAACGCGCCTTCTATGAAGGACAGACCAAGTTAGAAAATCTTACCTACCAGCACCCTGATTCGCTCGAGCCGGCTGCTGAAGCAATTGGTATTACGATCAAGACCAGCCCGTTTTTTACCAGGACCGGTGGGCCGCAAATGTTCAGAAACCCCGATCTATTGCGTGAGGCATTTAGTGAAGAAGTGCTGCAAGAAGCATTGAATAGTAATGTCATAAAATTAAGTGAAGATCATTTCGTGGTCTTAAGGCTAAAAGAACATAAACCTTCCAGGCAGAAAACATTTGAACAGGTGAAAGCAGCTGCACGCAGTAAGCTAAAGCAGGAAAAAGCTGGCGAACAGGTAGCCGTGCTCATAGAACAGTATTTGCAGCTCATCAAGGAAGGGGCTGCACCTGAAAAGCTTGCGGCAGAGCATAAGGCGCTTTCCTGGCAACAACACAGTTTTATCGGAAGGGAGCCAAAATATGATGCGACCCAGCCCAAGCAAGGGGAGACACAGTCACAGAGTGATAAGCTTGGACGGGATATTCGTAGTGCCATCTTTAAACTGGAACACCCTGAAGCAGAGAAGCCGGTTTATCATGACATGACTGCAACAAACGGTAATGGAGTTATTATCATTTTAAGTGCCGTACGTGCTAACCCGGCTGAAGTCGATAAAAATGTACTGGAGTCAATGCAAAATCAGTTTACTCAGGCTGCCGGTCGTAGCGATGTCTCTGCCGTTATAGAATACATGCGCTCCCAAAGTGATATCGAGATCCCTGCCACGGCGCAAGAGGACGAACTCTAAACTAGTATGGGTGCGTCATGCCCCCTAGAGAAAAATAATCATAATCCAAGAATAATAAAAACAGGTAAAGAATAAACAACGCTTCGCTGTTTTATTGAATACACCATAAGGATTCGTCGCCATGTTAAAACTCAAGTTACATTGGCAGATTCTCATTGCCATTGGTCTTGCCATCCTGGTGGGCTATTTCACAAATAAAGACAGCAGCTTTCTAGGTATTCATCTTTTATCGGCATTTGATTTTCTCGGTAGTCTGTTTATGAATGCCCTAAAAATGATCATCGTTCCACTGATTGTGGCGTCGATCATTACCGGTATTGCTGGTATTGGCGGGACTCATGGTTTGGGCAGAATGGGTGCCAAAACGATACTTTATTATATGATCACCAGTCTGCTAGCCATTTTGGTTGGTTTAGTCCTGGTTAACCTGATTGTGCCCGGTATCGTGGACGGTGAACCGATTGGCGATATCATCCCGGTGAGTGAAGAACAAGTGCAGGAAGCCCGGGACAAGGTAACTGGAAAAGAAAGTGCCGGTATTGCCGATATCTTCCTACGAATGGTACCGCCCAATATCGTTTCAGCTGCCGCAGAAGGGCAGATGTTGGGATTGATTTTCTTCAGCATTTTATTTGGTTTCTTCATTACCAGGATTCCGGATGAGTATGCTGAAGCCCAGTACACTTTCTGGCAAGGCACTTATGAAGTAATGCTCAAGATTACCGAATTCATTATTCGCTTTGCACCGATTGGAATATTTGGTTTGATTGCGAGTGTGGTGCTCGGTCTGGATAAGCAGTCGGATGATGTGGATAGAATGTTTGAGGCGCTTAGAAATTTTACCATTACGGTCCTGCTGGCCCTGGCCATTCACATGTTTCTGACCATGCCTCTGTTATTGAAGTTCCTTGCCCGGGTGAAGCCTTTGCGCCACTTTCAAGCGATGGCACCGGCACTGTTGACTTCGTTTTCTACTGCTTCATCGTCAGCAACCTTGCCTTTAACATTGGAATGTGTCGAGAAAAACGCCAAGGTATCGAATCGGACAAGTTCGTTTGTGTTGCCCCTGGGAGCCACCATCAATATGGACGGGACGGCGCTCTATGAATGTGTGGTAGCGATATTTATCTTCCAGGCATTTGGTTATGACCTGACCTTCACTCAGCAATTCCTGATTGTGGTTACCGCGCTGCTGACATCTATCGGCGTCGCCGGTATTCCTGCCGCCTCGCTGGTGGCGATTATGATCATTTTACAGGCGGTGGGTCTGGACGAAACCTCAGCGAGTGCTGGCTTAGCGATGGTGATCGTGGTCGATAGAGTCCTGGATATGTGCCGGACTTCAGTAAATGTGTTTAGTGATTCCTGTGGTGCCGTCATCATTGGCAAGAGCGAAGGGGAGACCGGTATTCTTGCGGATGAGGTAAAAGGCCACTCGGCCAAAGCCGTCTAGGCTGGCTTACCCAGAGGGAGTGTCAGTGGGTGGCTTGTTGATATTGGGTCTAAGCTGGCTAGGTGTTGCGCTGGATCGAAGCAATGACTCATGATCCAGGTGAACCGAGATCTGATACGGCTGGAACTAGTCAAGTGGACGCATGCCAATCGTGTTATAACCTGAATCTACATAGGTGATTTCGCCGGTGATACCCGCCGCCAGGTCAGAGCACAAAAATGCAGCAGCATTCCCGACTTGCTCAATGGTGACATTTCTTCTCAGTGGGGCTGAATTCTCAACTTCATCGAGCATCCGGCGAAAATTGCTGATTCCGGCAGCGGCCAGGGTCTTGATAGGACCGGCTGAGATTCCATTTACCCGAATACCGTCAGGACCCAGGCTCTGCGCCATATAACGGATATTTGCTTCCAGAGAGGCCTTGGCCAGGCCCATCACATTGTAGTTTGGCATTGCCCGTACGGCG
Source organism: Thioalkalispiraceae bacterium (assembly GCA_050117915.1). Taxonomy (GTDB): domain Bacteria; phylum Pseudomonadota; class Gammaproteobacteria; order UBA6429; family Thiohalophilaceae; genus SZUA-24. The sequence continues at coordinate 6,263 of JASFLV010000008.1, forward strand.
CCCAGATAGCTTAAAGTGAGGAGGGAACCATCGTTGCCCTCCATCATATTGCGGCCCGCTTTGGCCAGGGCGGCAAAACTGTACGAGCTGATTTCATGTGCGGTCCGGAAGCCATCACGGCTGACATTGTCGAGGTAATCACCCTCGAGTTCATTGCGTGGGGCGAAGGCAACCGAGTGGACAATGCTGTCCAGTCCATCCCAATAGTTATCCAGGTGGTCGAAAACCTTGTCTATTTCTTCATCACTACTTACATCACAGGGTACGACTATCTCAGAACCCAGTTCAGAGGCCATTTTTTCGACACGGTCCTGCAATTTTTCATTTTGGTAAGTAAAGGCCAGTTCCGCCCCCTCACGACGCATTGCCTGTGCAATGCCCCAGGCAATAGAACGGTTACTCGCCAGCCCTACAATCAGCACACGTTTATTTTGCAGAAAACCCATAGTTCGACCTTTTTGGTAAGTGAATGGTTGTTCAGTTTTTATTGTTCAAAACCAGGCTTACGATAGCAAAATTTCGCCTGGATAAAAACGTTTTAAATCAAAATACTGTACGCGAATCAGCGTGTTATTTTCAGAAAAGTTGTGATAGGTAGTGCTTGATACGCTGTGGCAAACACGCAACAATGCTAAATAAGTTGGCCCAATTTTCATAGATCTAATATACCTGATAATTAATTTGGGGATTGAAGAAAATTAATGATAAATGGATCGCTGAAGTCCCTCGCATTCTTAATTCTCTGTGTTTGTTGTATCCAGTCGTCTACAACTGATACACATGCCGCACAGTTAGCTGCAGAACAAATTCTTCATCGCGGTAATGGTTCTGAGCCGCAGAGTCTTGACCCGCATAAATCTGAAGGGGTCCCTTCTGCAAACATCCAAAGAGACCTTTACGAGGGTTTAGTAAGTGAAGCGCCAAATGGTGATCTTGTTCCCGGGGTGGCTAGCGACTGGACGATCAGCAGGGATGGTCGTCGTTATATTTTTAGCTTACGTAAAAACGCCAGATGGTCTAACGGAGAAGCAGTGACTGCCCATGATTTTGTCTATAGCTGGCGGCGAATCGTTAATCCGCAAACAGGCTCCTATTACTCTCAAACACTCTCGCCAGTCTTGAATGCCGAACAGATCATCAAGGGTGAAAAAAAGGTGACCGAGTTGGGTGTCAATGCGCTTGGTGATCACAAGCTGGAGGTGAATCTAAAAGGACCAACGCCATACTTCTTAGGCTTGTTGACTCATTCATCAACTTATCCGGTCCACAGGAAGAGTATCGAAAAACATGGTGATCGCTTTGCACGAGCCGGTAACTTAATTGGTAATGGTGCCTTTGTATTGAAGGAGTGGGCGATCCAGTCGCATATCCTGTTAGAGCCCAACCCGTTCTATTGGGATAATCAGAACACTAAACTGGAAAAAGTTTATTATTATCCCATTGAAGATCAGTCGAGTGAGTTAAAACGCTATCGGGCCGGGGAGATCGATATTGCTGAGAACGTGCCGATTAGTCAAATGCCATGGTTAAGAAAGAATCTTCAGCAGGATTTACATGTTGCGCCTTATTTAGGGATCTACTATTTCGGCTACAATCTTACTCGCCCCCCGTTCAAGGCAAAGCCACAGTTGCGCCAGGCGCTCTCAATGGTGATTGATCGTAAAATTTTGACCGAGAAAATTTTACGTACCGGTGAGACCCCGGCTTATAGCTGGGTACCACCCGGCGTGGCCAATTACCAACCGGTTGAGTATCACTGGAAAGACTGGCCAATGGACAAGCGAATTGAACATGCGCAGGAACTATATCGGCAGGCTGGCTACAGTAAAAATAAACCCCTTGATGTTGAAATCCGTTACAACACTAGCGAAAACCATAAGAAAGTCGCTATCGTGATTGCTTCGATGTGGAAACGGCATCTGGGTGTTAACACTGCACTCTACAATGAAGAATGGAAAGTATTTCTTGCTAACCGCAAGGCCAAGCAGAAAACCCAGGTGTTTCGTTCTGGCTGGATCGCTGATTACAACGATGCATTCAGTTTTGCCGAACTATTACACTCACAACATGGCGTGAATGACACGGGATATAATAATCCGGAATATGATGCCTTACTGGAAAAGTCAGCGATAGAGTCTGACAAACAAAAACGCGAAACACTTCTGCGACAGGCAGAAGCACTAGTATTAGAAGATTATCCTGTTATCCCGATTTATTACTATATGAGTAAGCACTTAGTCAAACCCTATGTTGGTGGCTATCAGGATAATATTATGGACCACCACTACAGTAAACATCTGTATATCAAGGCACATTAAACCAGGGTATGTTAAGTTATCTTATTAGTAGGTTACTGGGTGCGATTCCAACTATCTTTATAATTATATTTATCAGTTTCTTCCTGATGCGTCTCGCCCCTGGCGGCCCCTTTGATTTCGACAAGACCCTGGCACCAGAAATACAGGCAAACCTGCAGGCAAAATATCATCTTGATGAACCTGTCTATGTCCAGTTTGGGTACTATCTGAAAGATATTCTGCAGGGTGAGTTCGGCCCGTCGTTTCAATATAAAAATTATTCGGTAACGGAACTGATTGCTCAGGGCTTTCCGGTTTCTCTACAGTTAGGACTCTCCGCGATGTTGCTGGCATTATTGCTTGGCTGTGGTGCGGGAATATTTGCTGCATATAAACAAAACTCCTGGTTTGATTATAGCGTGATGGCGGTTGCGATGCTGGGCATATCGATCCCAAACTTTGTGATGGCGCCATTATTGATTTTAGTCTTTGCGATCATGATTTCCATATTACCGGCTGGTGGCTGGAATGATGGTGCGTTACAAAATCAGATCTTGCCGATTATCACCCTGGCCTTGCCACAGATTGCCTACATAGCCCGAATCAGCCGCGGTAGTATGATCGAGGTATTGCGTAGTCAGTTTATACGCACGGCCTTTTCCAAGGGGTTGCCAACCTTTTATGTATTGACCCGCCACGCACTCAAACCAACCCTGTTACCTGTCATCTCTTACCTGGGGCCCGCGATAGCCGGCCTGATTACCGGTTCAGTGGTAGTTGAACAGATCTACGGGATTCCCGGGCTGGGTCGTTATTTTGTGCAAGGCGCCATGAATCGTGACTATACCCTGGTGATGGGGGTGGTGGTCTTCTACGGCATATTTATTATCTTTCTCAACCTGATCGTGGATATCTTATATGGCTGGCTAGATCCACAAATTCGATTAGGTAGAAAACTGAGATGACAGTCAGAGACAAGCCTCAGTCCCCCGGTTACAAAGTCTGGTCCAGGCTAAAGCATAATCGTGCGGCAATGTTTAGTGCAGGGATTATTCTCAGTTTGATCATTGCCGTGATCCTTGGCCCCTGGTTATCTCCCTACACAGCAGAGCAGATTGATTACACCGCGATTGCAGAAAAACCTTCACTCAGCAACGCTCATATATTTGGAACAGATAGTCTTGGTCGTGACATCTTTGTCAGGACCATGCAAGGTAGTCAAATTTCATTATTGATTGGTCTGGTGGCAACCATGGTGAGCCTGGTGATCGGGATCAATTATGGTGCGATTGCGGGGTACTTTGGCGGGCGGGTCGACGCGCTCATGATGCGCATGGTCGATATACTCTATGCGATGCCATTCATGTTTTTTGTCATCTTGTTGATGGTGTTTTTTGGTAGAAATATCTTTCTGATATTTATTGCCATTGGTGCAATCAACTGGCTGGATATTGCCCGAATCGTACGCGGTCAGACATTAGCGATCAAACAACAGGCTTATATCGAAGCTGCACAGATTTACGGGGCAGGGCACAGGCAGATCATCCAACGACATATAGTGCCAAACCTGCTTGGTGTTGTTGTGGTATATATAACGCTGACCATTCCACAAGTTATTCTGGTTGAATCGTTTTTAAGTTTTCTCGGACTCGGAATCCAGGAACCGATGACAAGTCTTGGTGCCCTGGTGAGTGAAGGCGCCAATGAAATGGAGAGCTATAGCTGGATGCTGATCTTTCCTGCTCTGTTTCTTTCTCTGATTCTGTTTTGTTTTAATTTTATCGGTGACGGCCTGCGTGACGCACTTGATACAAAACAAGCGATGGGAATGAAAAAATAATGAAGCCGGTACTCGACATCGAAAATATAGCAATTGACTTTGCCACCGAGCAGGGGAGTGTAACGGCGGTTACTGAAGCAAGTTTTCAGTTATATCCGGGCGAAGTGCTTGGGATTGTCGGTGAGTCTGGAAGTGGTAAAACCCAGTTGATGCACGGCTTGCTGGGATTGCTGCCAGATAATGCTTCGATAAGCGGGACCGTGAAATATCTGGATAAGGATCTGTTGAGTGCAAGTAACAAAGAAATGAATCAGATACGTAGTAATGAAATTGCCATGATCTTCCAGGACCCCATGGCATCGTTGAACCCCTATTTGCGAATCTCCACGCAATTGATTGAAGCATTACGTATCAATCAGGATATGACAAAAGCAGAGGCTCTGGAAAAAGCCATTGCCATGCTGAACAAGGTCAGGATCCCTGAGGCAAAAACCCGTATTCATCACTATCCTTACCAGTTTTCTGGTGGCATGCGACAACGGATCATGATTGCCATGGCCTTACTACGCAATCCAAAAGTATTAATCGCAGATGAACCCACCACGGCATTGGATGTGACTGTACAGGCTCAGATACTTGCGCTGTTAAAAATGCTACGTGATGAATTTTCATTAAGTATTATACTGATTACGCATGATATGAGTATCGTTGCAGGACAATGTGATCGCGTCATCACCATGTATTCCGGGCGCGCTGTTGAATACGCAAGCATTGAAAAGCTGTTTTATGAGCCCAAACATCCCTATACCCAGGGTTTACTGGCTGCTGCAAAAAGTCAGTCAGGTTTAACTGATGAGCTGGTGAGTATTCCAGGCAACCCACCCCGTGGTGGTGAGAACATCAAGGGTTGTGCTTTTTATCCACGTTGTGAGCAACGCTTGCCAGTATGCGAACAAATAACCCCTGTGATGCAGGGTAGTGAAGAACAGCAACAGGCATGCCATTTATATGAGTGAGAATAACGTTGTTATCAATGTTAGCAACCTCTCGGTTTCATTCCAAGAAACCGCTCCAATGTTCATATTTAGAAATAAATCAGAGGTTCATGCACTGACGGATATTAGTTTTAGCGTCGAAGCTGGACAGTGTTTAGGGATTGTTGGGGAGTCAGGGTCAGGTAAAACAACCTTAGCCAGGGCGCTGCTTGGGTTGGTACCCATTTCAAATGGAGATATTACTATCCAGTCAGGTATCAACCGTCGACATGATATCCAGTTTATCTTTCAGGATCCTTTAGCTGCATTAAACCCGAGAATGACATTGGAACAGTTGATTACCGAACCTCTGGATTATCTTGAAGAGACACTGAGCACTGAACTGCGTATGCAAAAACTCAGGCAAATCATGGCGCAGGTTGGGCTGGACAGTTCCTTAAGCCAGCGTTATGCCCATGAACTATCAGGTGGGCAATGCCAACGGGTAGGGATTGCGCGGGCCATGATCACAGAGCCAAAGATCCTGATTTGTGATGAACCTGTCAGTGCCCTGGATGTCTCTGTCAGGGCCCAGATTATCAATCTGTTAAAGAGTTTGCAGGAGCAGTCAGGATTTACCATGCTATTTATCGCGCATGATCTCAGCCTGGTACGCTATATCAGTAATCAACTACTGGTCTTATATCAGGGAAAGCTTATGGAAACCGGCAATAGCGAAACAATCTTCAGTGAGGCGCAGCATCCCTATACTGATTCACTTATCAAGGCAGAGCCCCAGCCCGATCCGGTACTTGAGAAACAGCGGCTTAACCAGCAATTTCCTGAGGCCAAGAGCGAAGCATGGGCAGATATTGACGAAACGAGCAAAACAATGAATAGCTGTGTCTATGCAGGCCGTTGTCCACAGGTACAGACACGCTGTTACCAACAGGTGCCAACGTTACAAAATACCAGCGAAGCTCACAGTGTCGCGTGCTTTTTTCCTTTAGATACCGTGACAGCGGTATGATATAACTACACTTTATATTAACAAGCAGAAAACTTTAGACGGATAAAAATTATGCAGAAGCGATTTTCGACGCGGGAATATACACTATTTGCACTATTGGGTCTGCTGTTCATTACCCTGTTGTTGATTATGTATATGGTTGACCGACAATGGTTAAAGATGTCGGAAATCGAACAACGCATGAATGAGCAGGCGGAAGATCTGCGGGAAATGCGCAAAACCATGCGTAAGATCAGCAAAGGCCAGATCGTTCAATCACCGGATATCACTTTCAGTAATGATATGCCACCTTCTTTCCGGCGTGCGTTTGAAGCTAGCCAATTACCCAATTACAGTGAAGGCGACTGGTTGGTACAGGCTTTTTCAGCCGGTATAAAAACCCTGACGCCACTCGTTTCAACGGATCGGTATGCCTCAGATATCCAGAGTAAGGTTCTGGAAACACTCTTGACCTATGACCCCGATACGTTGGAATTGATTGGGCATATCGCAAAGTCATGGAGCATCTCGGATGATGGCCTGACTATTACCTATACTATGCGTGACAACGTCACCTTTTCAGATGGCGAAAAGATGACTGCCCATGATGTGGTGTTCAGCTATGATTTTGCTATGAATGAGCTGATTGCCGCACCCAGGCAACGTGCTTACTATCAAAAGATAAAATCAGTCGTGGCACTGGATGATTATACGGTTCAGTTTGTTTTCAAAGAACCCTATTACAACAGCCTGTTAATGTCCGGGAGCATGGACATTATGCCCAGGCACTTCTATAAAATATACCTGAAAAAACCCGAGGTATATAATCAGTCGAAAGGTATCTTGCTGGGTTCCGGACCTTATCGACTCAAGAACCCGACGAACTGGACACCGGATAAAGGGGTGGTTGAACTGGTAAGAAATGAGCGTTACTGGGGTCCGGTCACACCGACCTATAACCGATTGTTGTGGAAAGTCATTGAACACGATAGTGCACGGCTGACGACCTTTCGCAATGGTGAGATCGATACCTATGGTGCCAGACCCATTGAATACAACAAACTGTTAAACGATAAGGCGCTGATGACCCGGGTTTATAATTTCGAGTATATGCCACCGATTAACGGTTATTTCTATATTGGCTGGAACCAGCAGCGCGATGGTAAGGATACCCCGTTTCGGGATCGTCGATTGCGCGAGGCGATGACTTATTTGACCGATCGGCAAAAGATTATCGATGAGATTTATCTAGGCTATGGTGAAATCGCCGTGAGTCCATTTAATCCACAGAGCAGGCAACATAATCAAGAGCTGAAACCGCGTCCTTATGACGTTAACAGGGCAAAAAAATTACTCAAGCAGGCAGGTTATGCGGATCGCGATAATGATGGTGTGATTGAAAACGAGCAAGGCGAACAACTGGAGTTTGAACTGACCTTCCCCGGAGGTAATGAAGACTATAAGCGGCTTGTGTTGTTATTAAAAGATTTGTATGCGCGTGCCGGTATCGTGATGAAGCCCAAGGCTACAGAGTGGCCAGTGATGCTGGAAAATGCCAACAAGCGAAACTTTGATGCAATGATGCTAGGCTGGACCAGCGTGGTGGAAAGCGATCTTTATCAAATCTTTCATAGCAGTCAGATTGAAGATGAAGGGGATAACTTTGTGAACTACCGGAATCCCAAGCTGGATAAATGTATTGAAGAGGCACGAACCACTGTTGATCAAGATATAAGAATGCCTGTCTGGCATCGCTGCGAAAAGATCATCTATGAGGACCAGCCTTATACATTTTTAAATCGACGTGCCAGTTTGATATTTGTTGATAAGCGTTTCAAGAACCTTAAAGTGAGTAACTTCGGCCTCAACCTGGATACAACCCCGCTTGAATCGTTTGTTCCAGAGAACGCCCAGAAATATGTTCGTTAAGAGCTGAATATGCTGACGTATCTGGCCAGGCGCTTGTTATTAATGATCCCCACCTTGCTGGGTATTACTCTGGTGGTCTTTGTGGTCATGGCTGCATCGCCGGGTGGGCTGACGGTGCAGAGTCTGGTGGACACCCAGGGACTGGAACCCGAAGCACGTAAGGCCCTGGAAGATTACTACAATAAACTTTATGGGCTCGATCAACCCGCCCCGGTTCAGTATTTACGTTGGCTGAATAATATCTCCCCGGTGGGTTTTGTTTTTGATGACAATGGTGATGTCGATTCCTTTTCATTGACCAAGGGCTCTGACTTTGGCCAGAGCTTTATCTATGGCCGACCGGTCACTGAATTACTGAAAGAACGTGTTCCGATCACATTGTTGTTAAATATCATCACCATTCCGATTATTTATCTGATAGCGATCACGATTGGTGTGCGCGCGGCTACCAAGCGTGGTGAGATCTTTGACGTGGGCTCCGGTTTTATCATGTTAGGTCTCTGGTCCGTCCCGACTATGTTGGCGGGCGTGTTACTGATGGGTTATTTTTCCAATGATCAGTACTGGCATATTTTTCCGACCTCCGGCTTGAGTTACCGTGAAGCCTACGATATGCCTTTCATGCCACACTGGAGCAGTCCCTTAGAACCGATTAAATTGATGTTAGCCATTTTACTGGGCGCCTTTTTGATGGTGCTGTTGAGTAATAAAGTACCGCGTAAGTCACGCGCCCTTGGTCTCGGACTACTCGGCCTGTTATTAGGCGGACTTTTTGCCAGCAATATGGCCGGTGAACCAGGCTGGTTTACAATCGGTGGGCTTAGCCTGTTTATTGGCGGTGTATTTTATGCACTGGGAGATATGCAATATGCCAGTTTCAGAACATTGACGATGGGCATGATCGGCATGTTCATTGGTGCTCTGGTTGCCAGCATAATGATGGAAGGGGAGTTTATTCGAGGGTTTTTAGTCGATCGTATCTGGCATCTGGTGTTACCGATCATTTGTTTAACCTATGGGGGTTTTGCTTTTCTGACGAAACTGGCACGTACCTCAGTTTTAGAAAATTTACTCTCTGATTATGCACGCACTGCACGTGCCAAGGGCGTCGCCGAAAAAGACGTACTATGGCGTCATGTATTTCGTAACAGTCTGTTACCGTTGATTACCGTTTCGGCGACATTGTTACCTGGCTTGTTGGGTGGTTCAGTGATTGTCGAGAGTATTTTCAGTATTGACGGAATGGGAAAGCTGAGTATCGAAGCGGTCAAGCTAAAAGATCGTGAAATGGTCTTGTCGCTTACCCTGATCAGCGGACTGTTAACGCTGGTGGGTTATCTGATCGCAGATATATTCTATGCAATCGTCGATCCCAGGATCAGTTATGACTAAAGGTTGTCTATGGCAGATGTAAAGACCAAAACCAGCAGTGGTTATGCGAGGATGGTGCTGAGGGAGGCCTTCAGCCAGATTTCTGCGCGCATCGGCCTGATCTGGATTGGTGTGATTGCCTTCTTTGCCGTGTTTGCGCCGTTCCTTGCCAACTCACATCCCTATCTGATTAAAACAGAGCAGGGTCTCAGTAGCCCTTTATTGAACCACCTCGAACCGGTCGATGTGATTATTCTGGCGATCTTTATTTGCGTCACGGTGCTTTATTTTCTGAAAAGGCGCTTGTCTTTTAATCTTTTAGCTTTGTTGGCAGTTTTGGTTGCCGCAACTATCCTGAGCTTTGTTTTTATCAAACCGCCCCAATTGGTGGTTTATGAGAAATACCGGGTGATGGAAAGAGAGGGCCAAATTGAATGGGTGGTGAATGCACCGATACCTTATTCAGCGAAAGACTATCTACGTGATTTTGGCGAAACAGGCATGGAGGAGCCACTCAATAGTATCAAGCGGACCCATTGGTTTGGTACAGAGCAAAGTGGTGCCGATGTCCTGAGTCGCATGATTCATGCTTCCCGAATTGCGTTGGGTATTGGCTTTGTTGCTACCGGTATTGCGATGATCATCGGTGTGATTCTGGGAGGCTTAATGGGTTACTTTTCCGGGGTCGTCGATATGCTCGGTATGCGTCTGGTAGAGATCTTTGAGGCGATCCCAACTTTATTTCTGCTCCTGACTTTTGTCGCATTTTTTGGTAGTAGCCTCTATCTGATGATGGTGATCATTGGGATAACGACCTGGCCAGGTTATGCCCGCTATGTACGCGCCGAGTTTTTGAAATTAAGGCAAATGGACTACGTGCAATCGGCGATTGCCTGCGGATTACCTCTGCGTTCAATTTTATTCAGGCACATGTTACCTAACGGTATCGCACCGGTTCTGGTTGCCGCCAGTTTTGGTGTAGCTTCGGCAATTTTATACGAGGCAATCTTGAGTTTCCTTGGCCTGGGCCTGGTTGACAATCCGTCCTGGGGTCAGATGTTAAACCAGGCCGTGCAGTCCGCGAGCTTTTACTGGTGGATGGCCTTTTTCCCCGGCGGTGCAATTTTCCTCACCGTATTCGCCTATAACCTGATGGGTGAAGCACTGCGCGACGCAATAGATCCGTATTTGAAGAAGAAAACATAAATGGCAAAGCCACTCATTAAAATCGAACAACTACGTACTTACCTGACAACAGCGGGTAAGACTATAAAAGCAGTGGACGATATTAGTTTTACGATTAATAAAGGTGAAACCTATTGTCTGGTAGGTGAATCCGGCAGTGGTAAATCGATCACTGCTTTATCAATTATGCGACTATTGCCAAAGGGAATTAGCCATCATCCTTCCGGTGTCATTACCTTGCAACAAGATACTACTGGTGAGCTAGATCTGCTTACAGTTGAAGAAGAACAATTAAAGAATATACGTGGTTCACGGATTGCGATGATTTTCCAGGAGCCGATGAATTCGCTCAATCCCGTTTATACTATTGGGGAACAGATTATCGAGGCGTTACAAATTCACTGGCCCAGGATGAGTGAAAATGAGGCGAGAGAAAAGGCGATTGGTGCGTTACGCGAAGTACAAATCCCGAATCCCGAACAACGTGTTGATGAATATCCACATCGGCTCTCTGGTGGGCAGCGTCAGCGGGTCATGATTGCGATGGCCATGGCCTGTGAACCAGACCTGTTGATTGCCGATGAACCCACTACGGCGCTGGATGTTACAGTGCAGGCAGAAATCTTACGTTTAATGCAGGAACTACAAAAACGCAAAGCGATGAGCATCCTGTTTATTACCCATGATTTTGGTGTAGTGGCACAAATTGGACATAAGCTCGGTGTCATGCGTCTGGGCAAGATCGTCGAACAGGGTAGTGTCCAGGACGTATTAGAGAGTCCACAGCATGATTACACTCGGCAACTACTGGCAGCGCTGCCGGAAAATCTCAAACAACAAAAGCGACAGTCAATGCTCGAAGCCTTTCATAGGCGGCACCCAGCCAACGAGACAGAAAATGCACTGATTAAGATCAGTAACCTCCAGGTATATTTTCCAATTAAGAAAGGGGTGTTCAGACACACCGTCGATCATGTAAAGGCTGTGGACGATGTTTCGTTAACGATTCGGCAGGGACAGATCATGGCATTAGTCGGTGAATCCGGCTGTGGTAAAACAACTCTGGGTCGTTGTCTGTTGCGCCTGGTTGATCCAACCGGTGGCTGCTTTAGTTATAATGGGACTGAAATATCCAGCTTGAGTCCCAAGCAAATGTTACCGTTTCGCAAGGATTTACAATTTATCTTCCAGGATCCTATATCTTCTTTAAATCCACGCCTGAATATTGCTGCCACCCTGACCGAACCGATGGCGGTGCATGGTATTGGTGAAACGCGACAAGAGCGCATACAGATTGCCCAGCAGGTGCTGGAACAGGTTCAACTGGACCCGGAGTTTATCTGGCGCTATCCGCATGAATTTTCCGGCGGACAACGTCAGCGTATCGGGGTGGCCCGCTCGCTGGTGTTAAATCCAAAGTTTATTGTTTGTGATGAAGTGACCAGTGCCCTGGATGTCTCCGTACAAGCCGAGATCCTGGATATCCTGTTGAACCTGAGAGATAAAATGGACCTGACGTTGTTATTCATTACACACAATATCAGCGTCGTTGAATATATCAGTGATGAAATTGCGGTGATGTATAAAGGCAGGATTGTAGAACACGGAGACACCGATAAAATCACCACATCGCCACAACATGATTACACGAAGAAGCTACTTTCTGCGGTGCCTCGTTTGCACCATTAAGCTTAA
>JASFLV010000009.1:0-18242 GCA_050117915.1 Thioalkalispiraceae bacterium
GTTGTATCGAATTGAGCGTGACTGGTACAGCCTGGCTGATAAAATAGCTGCAGGCAGTGCTGATGTTGAATCTGCCCGCACAGATCTGCGTGACGGCCTGTTGAGCGTCGTGCCGATATTCGATCAAAAGCCTTTTTTTATGAGCGATGAATTTAGCCTGATGGATTGTGCGATTGCCCCCTTGTTATGGCGCTTGCCATACTATGGTATTCAATTACCTGGTGCCGCCAAGCCGCTTATCAATTACTCCGAGAGCATGTTTGAGCGACCCTCCTTCCAGGAAAGCCTGACTGAGGCTGAAAAAGAGATGCGAGCCTGATATTATAATCAAGACAGTCATATAACCGGCGATTGCAAGGTGACATTGTCATGGATTTAAGCCCAAGCCAGCCCTATCTGCTCAGAGCCATCTACGAGTGGATTGTCGATAATGATCTCACACCTTATTTACTGGTGGATGCCAGTAATGACGAGGTCCATGTCCCACAGGAATATGTCGAGAACGGTAAAATCGTTCTGAATATTGCCCCCCGTGCGGTTAACAATCTCGAATTAAGTAATGAGAACGTCAACTTCAATGCCCGTTTTTCCGGCAGGCCCATGGATGTCCTGTTTCCAGTGGAAGCCGTGCTTGCCATCTATGCAAAAGAAAATGGGCAGGGCATGGTATTTGGCGAAGGGGATAGCGAACCGACTCCGCCAAAGCCGGATAAACCGAATCTGCGTATCGTCAAATAACACCTGTTAGCAATGATCACGATCATTCACGCCGACATCACCAAACTTGAGGTTGATGCGATCGTCAATGCGGCGAATAACAGTTTACTGGGGGGTGGGGGTGTTGATGGTGCGATTCATCGTGCTGCCGGACCGGAATTACTCGATGCCTGTCGACCGTTAGGGGGATGTAAAACGGGTGAAGCGAAAATCACCCCTGGTTTTAATTTACCTGCCAGCTATGTGATTCACACCGTTGGTCCGGTATGGCATGGCGGTCAACAGAATGAAGATGCCCTGTTAGCCAGTTGCTATCAGCAAAGTTTCAAGCTCGCAACAGACAAGCATATATCCAGTATCGCTTTTCCAGGTATTAGTACCGGGGTTTATGGGTTTCCCAAACAGCGTGCCAGCCGGATTGCATTGTCAGCCATGCTTGAACATCAACATGAGTTCGAAAGTATCATTGCCTGTTGTTTCAGTGAGACGGATAAGTCACTGTATGAAAAGACTTATCAGGAATTGCTCGAAACTAACATTGGCTAGGCAAAGGTATCGATCCCTTCGATACCGGACTGTTCCCCGAAGGTACGACGACTGGTTTTTCTCCTGGCATGAGGACTACGTAAATCAAGCAGAACTGCTTGCTGTTGTTGGCGCCGATCACGACCACAGCGCCGCTCAAGCTCGCGACGAACCGGTTGTTTTACCTGTTTTCGTGTTTTGCTCGCAGGGATGAGTTGTTCGACAGTGCGTTCAACAAGACTAGGTTTGACATAGCAAGATACAAAACTTCCCCTGAGCCGACGAATTGTGCTCATCGTCTCTTCCCACCGTTTTTAGATTCTTCTGCTTATTTTTAGTGCAGATAGAATTATTAGCGAATAAGATTAGAAAAACTGTGATTTTTCACACAGTTTCACAATTGGACAACAAGCCGATATCGGCTCATTCATCGAGATTAAACAGGCGCTTATCAATCCGTGCACAGAGTATATGAATCAGCAGCAGGTGGACTTCCTGGATTCGCGCAGTGATATCCGATGGTACGCGCAGTTCGACGTCCTGGGCCCGAACCAGGTCAGCCATTTGGCCGCCATCACGACCAGTCAAGGCGAGGACTGGCATGTTGCGTTGATGGGCTTCCTGCATGGCTCTTATCACATTACCTGAATTGCCACTGGTTGAAATGGCTAATAGCACATCCCCGGGTTGTCCGAGTGAGGAGATCTGACGAGCAAAGATTTCATCATATGAGTAGTCATTGGCGATCGAGGTCAGGGTTGAGCTATCGGTTGTCAATGCGATTGCCGGGATACTCTTTCGGTCATGATGGAAGCGATTGATAAATTCAGATGAAAAGTGTTGGGCATCGGCAGCCGATCCACCATTTCCACAACTTAGAACCTTGTTACCATTGTTAATTGTCGCTTCCAGCAACTCGATAGCACGTGCTATATCGTTCGCCATGGACTCAGCTGCAGTCTGTTTTGCATTAATACTGGCGTTAAACAATTCCCTGATTTTATCAACTTCACTCATAGCTTCTCTCAACCTTCTATCGCGTTTTTTATCCAGTCAATCTGCGGATCCATATTTCCCTGTTGGGTAATTGCAATCACATCAAAACGAGCGGGTACGGAGTCAGAAATATTATTCTTCTGTAAATAATTTTCTGCACTGCGGTAAAGTTTTTGCTGCTTCCGGCTATCTACACTCGTAATGCTGTCAACCAGGCTATTTGCCTTGCGGTAACGCACTTCAACAAAAACTATAGTTGAATCTTGCTGCATCACCAGATCGATCTCACCATATCGACAATGATAGTTTTTCCTCAGCAGGGACAGACCATGCTGCTTTAGGAAATTACAGGCAATTTCTTCGGCAAGTTGACCTTTTTCTTGTGTGTAACCCAACGTTAGCGAAGCCTTATTACAGATTACCCTGATTGAGTGTGACGGGGCGTCCGCTTCTGAACTTAACCCAGGTTAACTGTCTTCTCACGCGTAATTTACTATCAAGACTCAGGCTTCCGGTTTCACCGTCAAAGCGTTCATAAGGATATTTGCGTAAGGTATTCAAGGCGCCAATGATATTAAACGCATCAATACCTAAAGCATAAAGTCGTTGCAGGGCATTGCCTGCATCGGAGATCTGTCTTTCAATCTCTGAACGGATACCCCGATGGGCCGTGCTCTCTGATAATACCCATGGCATGTCACCAAACATTAATCCATCCATGTCGCGGTCGCGCTCTGGATTCAAGCTACCGGTAAACACGTGGGAAGTCGCATACACTGGCACATCACTGGCATGATAGAACTTGAGTTGGGGTCTGATCTGCCTGGCCTGACGTGGATAAGCCGCGACAAAAACAAAATCGATATCCTGACGCCGCCGTGAGGTAAATTTAATATCCTGTTTCAGAATATTTGCAATACGACGATAACGTCTCGTGCTGTCATCAATATTTAATAAGCTTCTGATTGGTCGTGAGAAATCAGTCTTGGTTGGTTCATATGTTTGTCGCTCAACAATTTTACCGCCCATCAATTCCCAACGCTGCTTGAATGCCTGATAAATGCGTTCACCCCAGGGACCCATTGGTGTTAATACGGCTGCATTGACATGCCCGTCGAGCCAGGTTCGTTCAGCTACCTGTCGGGCTTCTTCCTCGGGGGAAAGACCAAATTGGTAAAGGTTACTGCGTGCTAACTCATCATTTAGGGTGTAATTCAGTGCCAGGACAGGGACGGGAAGCTCCTCGACTTCGCTTAAATGACTTACCGCGTCTTTAGTCAGTGGTCCTACAATAAATTCAGCACCTTCATTGACAGCCTGCTCATACTGTCGGGAAATATCGTTGTTATCACCAACGTCATATATCTTGATAGACTGATTTTCGTTTGGTTTTAATGTGAAGTAAGCTGCCAGGAATCCATCACGTAGGGCTTCGCCTGCTTTGGCAAATTTACCACTGAGCGGTAACATCAAGGCGATATTATCAGGATAGGCAACATCTTCCTGTTTGCGTTGCGAGAGAGCGGTCAGGATATCCTCAGAAGCAGGGTGACCAGAATATTTTTCCTTCCACAAATAGATTTGTTCTTTCAATCTCGCCGGGCTAAGTTGGTGTACCTTGGCGATTTGTACCAGTTCCATCCAGCCACTTAATGTATCCGGGGGGGGTGTAGTGCGTAGTTGTTGAAGGGAACGCTCTGACATGCTCGCCAGTGCAGACCAGATGGCCTGTTGATTGGAGAGGACTTGTTGTGGATCGGACAGATATTTTTCACGTTCGACCAGTTCACGGGCTGTCGCCAGCGGATTACCCAGTAGATTGAATGTCATTGCCCTGAGATCGTGGAATTCAGCAATATAAATATTTGAGGTGCCGGGATCGATGGGTTCGCTTAATATCTCCTGAACTATATCTGTTTGTCGTTCCGCCAGTGCGATGTGGGCCAGGGTTAATCTATAGATCGTGCTGGTAAAGCTATCCAGGTTTTCTGTGTCAGTCTGTGCCAGCCATTGTTTGGCCTCATCGATTCGGCCGGCCCTGGCCAGCGCTGCGCTGGCACGTAGACGATAAAATGTTTTTTGTGTTCCCGTCGCATCTGTCGCCTGGGCAATAAAGCTATTGGCGGCATTTTCAAATTGACCTGTATGAAACAACAGTTCAGGATCTTCTCCTGTGATATCTTCTACGCCCAAGTCCGTTGTAGGTTTCGTGGCGCAACCGATAATGATGAACATTGAAAGGCATAGAATAATAAAACGTCTTGTCATGCTAATTTGCTTCCTTCGCTGGCGATAAAAAGGATTATAACGTGTTTGTTGAAAATGGTGTTTTATACATTGTTGCGACCCCGATAGGCAACCTGGGTGATATATCCCGGCGGGCTCTGGAGATCCTTGAAAATGTTGATCTGATAGCTGCTGAAGATACACGAAATAGCCAGAAGTTGCTGAACCATTTTGGTATCAAGGTGCCTATGATGGCACTCCATGAACACAATGAACGTGAACAGGCCGACGAAATAATCAAAAAGTTGCAGGCGGGTACTTCCATTGCGCTGATTAGTGACGCGGGGACACCCTTGATTAGCGATCCCGGCTATACCCTGGTGAGCCGTGTACACGACCAGGGTATCAAGGTGACACCCATACCTGGCGCCAGTGCCCTGATTGCCGCCCTGTCTGTATCCGGAATCGCGACTGATCGCTTTTGTTTTGAAGGTTTTTTGCCAGCCAAGGCAGGAGCCAGGGACAAGCAACTAAAGAGTTTGCTCCATGAAACGCGGACCCTGGTATTTTACGAAGCACCGCATCGACTGGTCGATTGCCTGACCTCACTGGTAAAGGTGTTCGGTCCTGACAGGAATATCTGCCTGGTTCGAGAAGTGACCAAGATGTATGAAACGATTAAAAGAGACAGGATTGGTGAGCTTTTACATTGGGTCACTGCCAACCCGCAACAACAAAAAGGTGAATCCGTTCTGGTGGTTGAAGGGGCCCCGCTTACAAAAGCGTCTGACAAGGTCGAGATTGATACCGATACTTTGCTCAGGCAGTTATTAGAAAAGGTGAGCCTGAAGGATGCGGCGCATATTGCGGCGAGTATCACTGGTCAGAAAAAGAATGCCCTGTATGAACAGGCCCTTGAAATTCAGAAGCAGAACAAACAACAAGATTAACTATATAGACACCCGTCTATTAAGTTAAAATGGCTATTGAAAGTCGGCCAGACAACCGCTCGAAACACGATTTCTAGAGGAAAGTCCGGGCTCCATAGGGCAGAGTGCCAGGTAACCCCTGGGCGACGCGAGTCGATGGAAAGTGCCACAGAAAATATACCGCCAACACGAGTTGGTAAGGGTGAAATGGTGTGGTAAGAGCGCACCGCGCTGATGGTAACATCAGTGGCAGGGTAAACCCCACTCGGAGCAAGGCCAAATAGGGGTGTAATGACACGGCCCGTGTTGCACCCGGGTAGGCTGCTTGAGCCATTTGGTGACGAATGGCCTAGATGAATGGTTGTCCACGACAGAACCCGGCTTATCGGCCGACTTTCACTTATCCTCACGATAGTGATCAAAAAGCACCCAATTTATGCTGATTTTCCACTTTAACTAGTCTCTCTAATATGCTGATTTTATTGTTATTTTATTCGGCAGTCCTGTCCTAATCGCTGTACGTTTTGTACCCAGTTTACTTCTAAGTTACTGACAGATAAGCAAGATTTCTCTGTTTTTTGTGGATCATTCCCCTTGACAGTTTAGTGTTTTCCCACCATAGTGTAACAGAGTGGGAAATAGTGGGATTAGATGGATCAAACGGTCTAAAGGGGACAAGACAAAGTGTTTAGAGGTGTCACGATTCTTAATCTCGACGCCAAGGGTCGCATGGCGGTACCGACAAAGTACCGCGATCGCTTGCAGTCAACCGCGGAGGGTCAGTTAGTGGTCACTCTTGATATGAGTGATCCCTGCCTATTGATCTATCCGGTGACTGAATGGGAAGACATTGAAAGAAAACTGGTACGTCTTCCCAGTCTGAATAAGCAGGCGGCCCGCCTGAAACGTCTCCTTCTAGGTCATGCCTGTGAAGTCGATCTGGATTCCCATGGAAGAATTTTGTTACCGCCGGCCTTGCGTGAACTGGTGCACCTGGAAAAACGCGTTATTTTGCTGGGCCAGGGTAATAAATTTGAGGTCTGGGATGAACAGACCTGGAATGATCGCCGTGACCAATGGCTGGAAGAGACCGACTCGGATGAAGGTCTTTCTGATGAGCTGGAGTCACTGTCGTTATAAATGCCGGTGCAAGGACACGAACACGAAACGGTATTACTTAACGAGGCGATTGATGCATTGCGAATCAAACCCGAGGGGGTTTATGTCGATGGCACATACGGACGGGGAGGTCATAGCCAGATGATTCTTGAGCAGCTCTCAGAATCAGGTCGCTTGTTGGTGATGGACAAGGATCCAGACGCCATTGCCGAGGCGCGTCAGCGCTTTCAGGATGATCCGCGTACTTATATATATAGTGGCAGCTTCGCCAATATTTCCGATGCCCTGGATGAGACAAGCTGGAATCAGCCAGCCGACGGTATTTTACTCGACCTGGGTGTTTCTTCTCCGCAACTGGATGATGCCGAACGTGGCTTCAGTTTCCGTCGCGATGGGCCACTGGATATGCGGATGGATCCCGAGCAGGGTTTGTCAGCAGCTGAGTGGCTGGCACAGGTTAAAGAAGATGAACTGGTTTCAGTGTTATTTGAATATGGTGAAGAGCGCTATGCACGACGTATTGCCCGCGCGATTCTAAGAGAACGTGAAAAACTGGCGATTACCCGTACGCAACAACTGGCCAGTATCGTCGCGCAAGCTGTGCCGACACGTGAGAAAGGCAAAGATCCAGCGACACGAACTTTCCAGGCAATCCGCATTGAAATCAATCATGAGTTAGATGATCTCAAAACCTGTTTGGCTGCTTCAGTTGATTCTCTGAAAAAGGGTGGGCGTCTGGTCGTGATCAGTTTTCACTCTTTGGAAGATCGGATCGTTAAGCGCTTCATGCGTGAGCAAAGTAGAGGTAAACAATATCCTCATGACCTGCCGATTCGTCATGTGGAAATGAATGCACATTTGAAATTAATAGGTAAAGCAATTAAGGCGAGCAAAAACGAAGTGCAGTTTAATCCACGTGCCCGTAGTGCAATCATGCGAGTTGCGGAGAAATTGTCATGATGGTGCGTTTTATCAATATCAGCCTGGTCTTAATTATTGTTGCCAGTGCCATCGGTGTGATCTATTCGAAGCATCAAAATCGTATGTTGTATGTCGAGTTACGTGAACTGGAAACAAAACGCGATAACCTCAATGTGGACTGGGGGCGTTTGCAACTGGAGCAAAGTACCTGGGCGACCCATGGTCGGATAGAAAGTGCGGCCAGAAAACGTTTAAACATGCGTAACATTGATTATGCAGAAGTAGTGATCATTAAACCATGACAGAGCAAGTACACAAACCTTCAAGTCGTTTTCGGATTGGAACCGTTCTGGTACTGGTATTCGTAGTGCCTGTTATTCTATCTGTGCGTGCTTTTGATCTTCATGTAACCGACAAGGCTTTTTTGCAGGAGCAGGGTGATGCCAGGGCTTTGCGCTCAATTCCTGTTGCTGCACATCGTGGCCTGATTGCGGATCGACATGGAGAGCCATTAGCTGTCAGTACACCGGTTGATTCAATCTGGGCACAACCTCAACAGTTCCAGGCGACGACCAGGCAACTATACAACCTGGCGAAACTACTTGATTTAAAACCTCAGAAGATTAAAAAACTGATTGCAACAAAAAAGTCTGAGAATAAAGAATTTGTTTTTCTCAAACGCAGGATTAACCCTTCACTTGCGCAAAAGGTGATCGAGCTGGAGATTCCCGGTCTGTCATTACAACGTGAGTACCGCCGCTATTACCCTATGGGAGAAGTTGCTTCGCATGTAGTTGGTTTTACCAATGTTGATGATATCGGCCAGGAAGGTATTGAGCTGGCTTATGACAAATGGCTGCAGGGTACTGATGGTAGCCAACTGGTTATGAAGGATAGACTGGGACGTGTGATCAAACCGGTAGATCTCATAAAGTCACCTCATCCGGGCAAAGATTTAGTCTTGAGCATTGATCGTCGTCTGCAGTATCTAACTTATCGTGAACTCAAACGTGCAGTGTTTGAGCATAAGGCGAAATCTGGATCAGCGGTCATCCTGGATGTAGATACGGGTGAAGTACTGGCAATGGTTAACCAGCCATCATTTAATCCCAATAATCGTGGTGACCTGCAAGGTTATCGTTATCGTAATCGTGTTGTGACCGATACTTTTGAACCAGGATCCACAGTCAAGCCATTTACGATCGCTGCTGCCCTTGAATCGGGTAAATACAAAGCTGCAACTATAATCGATACCACTCCTGGTTATCTGCGTGTGGGTAGCAGTGTGATTCGTGATGTTAGAAATTATGGTCGCCTGACCCTGGCGACGGTGATTGAAAAGTCAAGTAATGTTGGTGCTAGCAAAATTGCTCTAAGTATCGATCCGAACAAACTGGTTGATATTCATCAGCGTGTTGGCTTTGGTGATTTAACCCAAAGCGGTTTGCCCGGTGAAGTAATGGGATCGCTCCATCAGCCGAGAATCTGGCGTGACATCGAACGCGCAACACTTTCGTATGGGTATGGCTTATCTGTTACTACCTTACAATTAGCTCGAGCCTATATGGTGTTGGCGAATGATGGAAAGATCAAGCCTTTGAGTATTCAGCTTCAGGCTGGCGAAGTCAGCGGCCAACAGGTGCTTAACAGGAAACATGCCAAGCAGATTAGGGCGATGTTAAAAGGTGTGGTGAGCCCCACTGGTACTGGCAAGCAGGCTGCGGTCCCTGGTTTTCACGTCGCGGGTAAAACCGGCACAGTGAAAAAAGTAGGCAAGCAGGGATATTCGGAAAACAAATATGTTTCAACTTTCGTCGGTATGGCACCCGCTGATAATCCGCAGCTTGTCATGGCGATTACCATACATGAACCAGGTGGTGAACACTATTATGGTGGTGCAGTCGCAGCACCGGTATTTAGCAAGGTTATGGCGGGAGCCTTACGTTTACTGGATATTGCACCAGATGATCTACCCGAGAAGCAGGCTACATTTGCGATGCTGGGAGGAACACAATGATGACCTCTCGCTCCAACGTGTTAACCATGTCCCTCAATCAGTTGCTCGCTGGTCTGATCGATACAGCAGTATTGAGCGGCATAACGATTGAGCGCCTGGTGATGGATAGCCGCTTGGTGCAGCCAGGTGATTTGTTTGTAGCGCTGCCTGGTTTGACGGTTGATGGACGAAAATTTATTCGTCAGGCAATTGATGCCGGTGCCAGTGCAGTAATCTGGGAACCAGAGCAGGGCACAGTCCCGATTCCAATATCCTGGCAGGTTTCTGCTAGTGGTGGCAGGGTGCCAGTAATCGCAATTGATAAGTTATCTAACAAGGTCGGCGGCATTGCCGACCGTTTCAATCATGAACCATCAAAACAACTGTTTGTGGTCGGGATTACCGGTACCAATGGTAAAACTTCATGCAGTCATTTTGTTGCCCAGGCACTTGCAGAGGATATGCACTGTGGTGTCATTGGAACCATGGGTTGGGGATCAATTGATGAACTGAACACCACCACGCATACCACGCCGGATGTTATTACCTGTCATTCCTGGTTGGCATCGATGTTACAACAGGGTTCGCGTGCGGTAGCGATGGAAGTATCTTCACACGCATTAGATCAGGGTCGTGTTAATAATATTCATTTCGACTGTGCAGTTTTCACCAATTTATCACATGAACATCTTGATTATCATGGAACACTGGAGAGTTATGCAGCAGCAAAAGCAAAACTATTCGAAGTCGAATCAGTTAAGTCTGCAGTTATAAATTGTGATGATGAAGTTGGCAGGAAGTTAATTGCTTCCCTGGCAGGAAAACTGAAAATTATTAGTTACGGTATTGATTTTGAGTATAACAAACTGGATATATTTGCCGATCAAATCGAGCAAACCGAGACCGGTCTGAGCTTTTTCCTTCATACGCCGTTGGGAAAAGTGAAGATTAAAAACAGCATATATGGACGGTTCAACGTTTATAACATCCTGGCCACGACGGGTGTCTTGCTGAGTAGAGATTATTCCCTCGCTGAGATTGCAAAACGATTAAGTCAGTTGCAACCCGTTGATGGGCGGTTGAGCATTGTACGTGTGTCGGGTCAACCAACAGCGGTAATCGATTATGCTCATACTCCTGACGCATTGGAACATGCCCTGAAATCAGTCAAACAGCATTTCGCAGGTGAAACCTGGTGTGTGTTTGGTTGCGGCGGTGATCGTGATAAGGAGAAACGGCCATTAATGGGTGAAGTGGCTGAGCGATTATCTGATCATGTCATCGTGACCAGTGATAATCCACGCAATGAATCACCCACTGAAATTATTCAACAAATTGTTGATGGCATGAAGAGTGAAAAACAAATAATCAAAGAAGATCGACGTGAAGCAATTGCTTATGCCCTAAAGCATGCGGAAAGCCATGACATTGTTCTAATTGCCGGTAAAGGTCATGAAACCTATCAACAAGTAGGTGAAATGCAAATCGAGTTTAATGATGCGTCAGTTGCAAGAGAAATATTAGAGGCTAGTCGATAATGGTATATAAGCCTTTTAAATGGAACCTTTCAAAAATTGTAAATGCGGTGCAGGGCAGACTGCTGGGCAATGATATTGTTGTCAATGGTGTGACAACGGATAGCAGAGTTGCCAAGCCAGGGGAATTATTCATTGCTTTGCAAGGACCGAATTTCGATGGTCATGATTATGTTGAAATGGCCGCAGGAAAAGGTGTCGCAGCCATTATTGTATCCCGTGAACTGCCTACATCCTTACCCCAAATTATTGTAGAAGATACACGGCTTGCTTTGGGGCAACTGGCTAATGCATGGCGTATGCAATTTTCTATTCCGGTTATCGCAATAACTGGAAGTAATGGTAAAACTACCGTGAAAGAGCTGACAACTTCAATTCTCAGCCAGACACATAATGTTCTGGCAACGAAAGGAAATCTGAATAACGACATTGGTGTACCACTTACCTTGTTACAGCTAGGATCAGATCATAGCGCCGCAGTAATTGAGATGGGCGCGAATCATCAAAAAGAGATCGAATACCTTACCCATCTGGCAAAACCTACTGTTGCGGTGATCACCAATGCCGGGCCTGCACATCTGGAAGGTTTTGGAGATCTCGATGGGGTAGCAAAAGCAAAAGGTGAAATTTATTCCTCATTAACTAGCGAGGGTACTGCAATCATCAACAAGGATGACAAGTACTTTAGCTATTGGCAGTCGCTCTGCGCAGGAATGAATATTTCAACATTTGGCATCAAGAGCGAGGCAGATTTTTCTGCAGACAAACGCGATCAGACAGTTGTTATATCGACTCCAGATGGAGAGGTAACGGTTAATTACCCGTTACCCGGCGAGCATAATTTGTTAAACGCGTTGGCAGCAAGCGCAGCATGTCGTGCAGTAGGAGCAAACCTTAATGATATTAAAAATGGGCTTGAGCAGATGCATGGAGTAAGTGGCCGCCTGGAACTCAAGAAAGGGAAGTCAGGTAGTCAAATAATTGATGATACCTACAACGCAAATCCTGCCTCGCTGAAAGTCGCACTTCAGGTATTAAGTGAATATCCAGGCACACACTATTTGGCACTAGGTGATATGGGAGAGCTGGGAGTAGGAGCTGAAGAGTTGCATAGTGATGCTGGTGAACAGGCACGCCGATCAGGCGTAGATAAGTTATATGCGATTGGTAAGTATGCAAAATTTAGTGCGAATAGTTTCGGAGAACAAGGCTTTGCCTTTGAAGATCAGCCTAGCATGATTTCTGAAATAGAAAGTCAATTATCAAATAATGTGACTTTGTTGGTGAAAGGATCGCGCCTGATGAAAATGGAAAATATTGTGAATGCCTTAGCTGCGAATGAGGAGAACTGATTTGTTATTCCATCTGGCAGAAACATTACAACAATACTACAGCGGTTTTAATGTATTTAACTACCTTACCCTGCGTGCGATTCTGGGTGTGCTGACTGCCTTACTGATTTCATTGCTAATTGGTCCGTACATGATCAAAAAGCTGAGTATTTTAAAGATCGGTCAGACGGTGCGAAATGATGGTCCCGAGACACATTTTTCCAAAGCCGGAACTCCAACAATGGGTGGAACCCTGATTCTCATAGCGGTAACCATTGCCACCTTACTTTGGGCAGATTTAACTAACCGCCATATATGGGTGGTGATCGCAGTGCTGGTAAGCTTTGGAATTGTCGGCTGGGTAGATGATTATAAAAAATTAATCAAAAAGAATCCTGAAGGTCTTAAGTCAAGATACAAGTATTTTTGGCAATCACTATTTGCGATTGTTATTGCGATATATTTATTCAAGACAGCTTCACCTGTAGAGAAAGAATTAATTGTGCCATTTTTCAAAACGATTGCAATACCACTTGGTGCGATTACTTTTGTGCTGCTTACATATTTCGTTATTGTTGGTTCAAGTAATGCAGTGAACCTGACAGATGGCCTTGATGGTCTGGCGATATTACCGACAGTTATGGTTGGCGGCGCATTGGGTATTTTTGCCTATGCAACCGGTCATGCAAATTTTTCACAGTACCTTGGGATTCCTTATATCACTGGCGTTGGCGAACTAATTATTTTCTGTGGTGCATTGGTGGGTGCGGGTTTGGGGTTTCTCTGGTTCAACACTTATCCTGCACAGGTTTTTATGGGAGATGTCGGTGCATTACCACTTGGCGCTGCTCTAGGTGTAATTGCAGTAATGATTAGGCAGGAGTTCGTCCTGTTTATTATGGGTGGCGTATTTGTAATTGAGACGGTCTCGGTAATTTTACAGGTTGCCTCATATAAATTAACTGGGAAACGGATATTCAAAATGGCGCCACTTCATCATCATTTTGAATTAAAAGGCTGGCCAGAGCCCCGGGTGATTGTGCGTTTCTGGATCATCACGGTGATATTAGTGCTGATAGGCCTGGCAACATTGAAGGTTCGTTAAGAGAGATTAACTGTGCAAATAATGCAAAAAGCAGATAAAAAATTAATATGTGCTGACTTGTTTGCCAAGCAACAGGTGCTTGTGGTGGGCCTGGGCAAGACAGGAGTCTCTTGTCTGAAATTTCTGATGGAAAGAAATGTTAATTTTGCAGTTATGGATAGCCGTGAACAGCCTCCAGGAATGTTTGAGGTTAAAAACTTATATCCCGGCGTTGAAATTCATACCGGTAGGCTTAATGAAGAGCTGATCAAACAGTTCGATGTATTGATCGTCAGCCCTGGAGTTTCGCTTAAAGAACATGCGCTTCAGTTTGCAGCTGAGTTGGGTAAGCAATTAATTGGTGATATCGAAATTCTGGCTATGTGCACGAGTAAACCGATCGTTGCTATTACCGGTTCTAATGGCAAGAGTACAGTGACGACATTATTGGGTGAAATGGCCAGGCAGGCAAAATTGAATGTTGTGGTGGCTGGTAATATTGGCATGCCAGTGCTGGAAAATATAAATGAAGATGCTGAAGTTGATCTTTATTGTCTTGAATTATCCAGTTTTCAACTAGAAACCACACACAGTTTGAATGCGGTTGCCAGTACCATACTGAATATTAGTGAAGATCATCTTGATCGTTATGACTCAGTTAATGAGTACGCTGCAGCAAAGCATAAAATTATCTCAGGAAATGGCTACGTTATAGTAAATCTAGATGAACCCAATGTATTGTCACTTATTAGAGATGATATAGAAACACGTCAGACACTGGGTTTTACCTTGAATAAGCCAGTTTCAGATGATCAATTTGGATTGATCGAGAAGAATAATGAAGACTGGTTGGCACAGGGTAACAAATGTCTTATTCCTGTGAGTGAGTTGAAAATTAAAGGTCAACACAATGTTGCCAATGTGCTTGCCGCGCTGGCTGTTGGGACTGCGATCAGCCTGCCAATGCCAGCCATGTTAGAGGCGGCTCGTAGATTTACGGGGTTACCGCACAGAACACAGTGGGTTACAGAAGCAAACGGTGTTCAGTGGTTTAATGATTCCAAGGCAACCAATGTAGGAGCTACGATTGCAGCCCTCAAAGGTTTGGCGACAGATAATCTGATTCTGATTCTTGGCGGGCTGGGTAAAGGACAGGATTTTTCTGAGCTCGGCAAGGTAGTGCAGCAACATACTAAATTAGTCCTTGTGCTTGGAGAAGATGCCGAGTTGATAACCCAGGCAATCGGTTCCGAAACAAAGGTAGAAATAGTCAAAGATCTGAAAGAGGCGATAGAGGTTGCACATCGTCATGCAGTAGAAGGTGATTTTGTGCTTTTATCACCAGCATGCGCAAGTTTTGATATGTTCGATGGTTATGAGCATCGAGGAAATGAATATATGCGGCTGGTTAGAGAGATGGTCTTATGAACACAACTCTTACTTCATACATGCATGCGGCTTTTAACCAAAAGGTTGAAAAGCAAAAAATCATTTGGTCATCGGATTATTGGTTATTAGGGATTATTCTTTCACTGATGATTATTGGCCTAATCATGGTGGGCTCAGCTTCGGTATCAATTGCTGAGAAAAATCTTGGTGAGCCGTTCTATTATCTTTGGCGGCAGATGATGTTTAGTGGGGTCGGATTGTTTACTGCATTTGTTGTCGTCAGGATTCCGATGCGTATCTGGCAGGAACTAGGTCCAGCCCTGGTGATTGTCAGTTTGCTCGCCTTACTGTTGGTCTTTATCCCAGGCCTGGGTAAAACCGTTAATGGTAGTACTCGCTGGATAGCCATAGGTAGTTTTAATCTGCAGGCATCTGAGTTTGTGAAGCTCTTTATGATTCTATACCTTGCTGGATACCTGGTTAGACATTCTGAAGCTGTAAGGAATACAGCAGGCGGTTTTTGGCGCCCCCTTGGCTTATTGACCATTGTTATGGTCTTGTTGTTACTTGAACCGGACTTTGGTGCAGCTGCGGTATTAATTACTACCGCGGTAGCAATGATGTGGCTGGCAGGAGTACGAATTAGCCAGTTCCTGATTCTTATTATTTCAGTATCAGGTGCATTAACGTTGTTAGTCTATACATCCTCTTATCGTATGCAACGCTTAACAGGCTTTCTCGACCCATGGGATGACCCTTTCAATAGTGGTTTTCAACTTACACAGGCATTAATTGCATTTGGTCGAGGAGAATGGTTTGGTGTTGGATTAGGTGCCAGTGTTCAAAAACTGTTTTATTTACCAGAGGCACATACTGATTTTCTCTTTGCCGTCTTGGCGGAGGAACTTGGCTTACTGGGCGTCATTGCCGTGATCATCTTATTTACCATGCTCATCTATCGAATTCTACGCATTGGACGCCGTGCAGAGACACGTGAACGCCCATTTGCAGGTTATGTGGCCTATGGAATTGGAATCTGGATCGGCTTGCAGGCATTTATCAATATCGGCGTCAATATGGGGGTATTACCAACCAAAGGTTTGACATTGCCTTTTATGAGCTACGGTGGCAGTAGCATAGTTGCCTTGTGTATCGCCGTAGCATTACTGGTCCGAATTGATTATGAGACGCGTAAAGAAGATCGGGTTATCCAAAGGGGCAGGCACAAAGTATGAGCGAGCAGGATAAAGTCGCATTGGTTATGGCCGGTGGTACGGGAGGACATGTCTTTCCCGCACTGGCTGTTGCTGAAGCCCTGCGTGAAAAAAACATAAAAGTTCATTGGCTTGGAACACGAAACGGTATCGAATCACGCGTTGTGCCTGAAGCAGGATTCGATATTTCATACATCAACATCAAAGGACTCAGAGGAAACGGGATGCTTAGATGGTTACTCGCCCCGTTTAAAATCGCACTTGCAACGATTCACGCAGTTAGAATCTGTATGAGTATCAAGCCTAACGTCGTACTGGGGATGGGTGGTTTTGTTACCTGGCCTGGTGGAATCGCATCAAAAATTTTAGCTAAACCTCTGGTTATCCATGAACAAAATGCGATCCCTGGTCTGACCAATCGTTTGCTGGCAAAAGTCGCCAGACGTGTCCTTGAAGCATTTCCCAATGCCTATAGACCCAGTAAAAAAGTTTTTCACACAGGCAACCCGGTGCGTAAGTCAATTCTGGATATTGAAAAACCTGAGCTACGTTATGCAAGCCGTGGGGCATCAATACGACTTTTGATTATAGGTGGGAGTCTTGGCGCAAAGGCACTGAATGAGATTGTTCCGGGTGCACTAGCAATGATTGATTCGCAACATCAGTTTGAAATCTGGCATCAGGCAGGAAAGTCAAAACTGGATAGCACTAATGAAAAATACAAGGCAGAGAACGTTCAAGCAAAGATAGTCGAGTTTATCGATGATATGGAAAAAGCTTATGAATGGGCTGATCTTGTTATATGTAGATCCGGGGCGATGACCATAACTGAAATTAGCAATGTAGGGATTGCATCAATATTGGTGCCGTATCCTTATGCAGTGGATGATCATCAAACGGCAAATGCACGATATCTAAGTGATGCTGATGCTGCCATTTTAATCCAGCAAAGAGATTTAACTCCTAAGCGGTTAGCAGAGGAATTGCAAAACATATTCAATCTTGGTCGCGATCATTTGTTAAAAATGGCTCAGAAGGCTTTGGCTATGGCCCGCCCAGATGCAACTCAATCAGTTGTTAAGCATTGTCTGGAGGTGTCTTTATGATTCTTCATGCACGGCGTAGCACTGATGTAAAAACAGGACGTGGCGAACCCGGTATGGGGCGAATTCAACGTATCCATTTTGTTGGTATTGGTGGGGCCGGAATGAGTGGTATAGCCGAAGTGCTGTTGAATCTTGGATACGAGGTAAGTGGTTCAGACATTCAGGTAAATACTGTTACTGAGCGTTTATCCAAGATGGGTGCAGTGGTTTCAATCGGGCACAACGAGAAAAATATTACAAACTGCGATGTGGTCGTTACTTCCAGTGCTGTCAATTCGGACAACCCTGAGGTCGTAGCTGCACACGAAAAACGAATACCGGTTGTACCGCGAGCAGAAATGCTGGCAGAACTTATGCGTTTTCGATATGGCATTGCAGTGGCCGGTACTCATGGCAAGACAACGACAACCAGTTTTATTGCGAGTGTCCTGGCTGAAGCAGGACTCGATCCTACTTTTGTCATCGGTGGCAAACTCAACAGTGCGGATACCAATGCAAGGTTAGGAACCGGCCGCTATCTTGTCGCTGAAGCCGATGAGAGTGATGCATCATTTATGCATCTGCAGCCAATGCTTGCTGTGGTGACTAATATTGATGCAGATCATATGGAAACATATGGTGGTGACTTTGAGGTTCTGAAAAACACCTTTGTCGAATTTCTGCATCATCTTCCTTTTTATGGTCTTGCTGTTTTATGTATCGATGACCCGGTTGTGCGGGAAGTCATCCCGAAAATTACTCGTCCAATTATTACCTATGGCACCAGTGAAGATGCAGATGTACGTGTCTCAGATATAAGTTCAGATGGATTTCACACTCATTTTAAAGTCAATTTACCAGAGCGGGAGGATGTCCTGTCATTGTCCTTAAATATGCCAGGACATCACAATATCCTGAATGCTTTAGCTGCAGTGGCTGTTGCACATGAAATTGGGGTAGAAGATAAGGCAATTCTTGATGCATTTAGCCATTTCCAAGGAATAGGTCGTCGTTTTCAGAAGTATGGGGATATTCATGTTCCTGCGGGTACGGTGATGCATATTGATGACTATGGTCACCATCCAAGAGAAGTAGCTGCTGTTGTGCAGGCGATTCGTAGTGGCTGGCCAGAGCGTCGCTTGGTTCTGGTCTTCCAGCCACATCGCTTTACCCGG
>JASFLV010000010.1:0-17318 GCA_050117915.1 Thioalkalispiraceae bacterium
AATTTTTTTTCGGCCTTTAAAGTTGTATATACAACTGTCAATGTGAGGAAACTATGATGTTACCAACAGTAATCGATGGCACTAATGATTTAACTTCTGTATCGCCGCCACTGGCGGCATTGATTCAATTTTATGCGGGCTTTAACGGCCGAGATGTAAAGCGCAGTATGCAGGCCTGGGCACAGGACGACTCGGTGAGTATGTGCAATCCAATCGGTGGAATCCGACGTGGTTACCAGGCAATCGATGAGGGTTATCAACTGATCATGCAGGGCAAGACCCGGGTCTATGTGGAGTTTTACGACTACCAGTTTATCGAGTGTGGCGAGGTATTCTACGCCGTAGGCCGTGAGCGAGGATACGCGGAAAAACTCCTCAGTGATGGACAACAATCTCGTATCGAGTTAGCAATCCGCACCAGTCGGGTATTCAGAAAAAACGCGGCGAACTGGCGGCAGGTGCATCATCATGGTTCGTTGGATGATCCTGCTTTATTAAAACGCTACCAGGATTTTATCAGGGGAAGTCTTCAAGTAGATTGAGATTATCTACCGGACTCTTCTGGCTTTTACTAGGCTGTGTTTAACTGTTTAGCTCCTTTCTGAATTTAGTTACACAGATGAATCCGACAGAGTCTTGATAACGATTATGATCTGTAAAGATTTGTACTAGTATTTAATCAGGATTAGAAAAACTCAGGGCGTAAACATTGAGTGAAGTAAAAAGCATTACTCCCAAGCAGGCAATGCAACTGATTACAGATGAACCGAAGAGTTTGTTGATTGACGTCCGTTCGCATATGGAATTCCTGTTTATTGGTCATCCGGTCGGGGCAATACATATTCCCTGGATCGACGAACCTGACTGGGAGGTGAATCCGCATTTTTTGCGTGACGTACGTCAGCTATTACTCGGCGGCCTGGCTGAGACTGGGGGTGGTAGCCAGGTACCGGTGATATTAATCTGTCGCAGCGGTAAGCGTTCCTTCGAAGCCGGTGAATTACTGGTTAAAGAGGGGTTTAAAAATGTCTATAACGTACTCGAAGGATTTGAAGGCGAGCTGGATGATCAGCATCACAGAAGTACCCTGGGGGGCTGGCGATATGAGGGGCTGCCCTGGGAACAATGCTGAACACTCACTGTCCCAGTTATTATGAGAATCTGGCGATTATTAATAACAACATGCCTTGCCCTTTTTATTTCCCCAGGTGGTCTGCTGGCCGAGACAGAATCAGACCAGGTGGCGAGCAGGGTAAAGCTGGTTAGCGGTATTCAGCAGACCACTTTAATCGAACTCTATACTTCGCAGGGATGTAGTAGCTGTCCACCCGCAGAGCACTATCTCAATAGTCTGAAACAACACCCGCAGCTCTGGAAAACTTATATCCCCATCGCGTTGCATGTTGATTACTGGGATTATATTGGCTGGAAGGACCAGTTCGCACTGGCGGAAAACACCAGACGCCAGCGTCAGTATGCAAAGGTCAACCAACAAAGGACGATTTATACACCTGCCTTTTTTGTCAATGGCAAGCCCTGGCGGCGGACTTTCTATGATCGCGAACCGGATAGTTTGCAAAACAAGGTTGGCAATTTTCAAATCATTCTGGAAGGAAACAAACTGAGCGCGAAATTTAGTCCTGTAGAAAAACTGGCATCCAGATTGAAAGGGACGCTGGTTTTAAATGTAGCTATAGTAGGTATGGGCTACCAGTCACGTATAGAAGCAGGGGAGCGAGAAGGCAGTCAAACCAGTCATGATTTTATCCTGCTCGCACGCAATACACAGCGAAGTGATAACCTGCATTGGCAAACGCAGTTGCCTGATATCGATAGCAAGGGGGCAAACA
Organism: Thioalkalispiraceae bacterium; assembly: GCA_050117915.1. Lineage (GTDB taxonomy): Bacteria > Pseudomonadota > Gammaproteobacteria > UBA6429 > Thiohalophilaceae > SZUA-24. The sequence continues at coordinate 1,851 of JASFLV010000010.1, forward strand.
GGCTAGCGCTGGTTGCTTGGCTCAGCAGGCCCGATGACCCTCGGCCGATTCAGGCATTAGGTGGATATTTGAATTGAGTTTATTCTTTTTCTTTTTTACCGATTAAATTGGTTATCTTGGAGCCGAGCTTGAATAATTTTACTAGTGCGGGGCGGGGAACCTGACGCATTTGCTCGTACCAGGTAGAAATCGTCTCCATAAATTCCATTACATCGGTGATGCGTTGTTTAACATCTTCTGGCGTCTCTTTATCGTGACTGCCTTCAAGTACACAACTTCTTAGCATCGATAAGGTCGGATCAATTTCACGGCGTTTGCGTTGTTCAATGATGATGGTAAACATCTCCCACAGGTCTTTGAGAGATTCAAAGTGATCGCGTCTATCACCCATGACATGTGAAACTTTAATTAATCCCCAGCTTTGTAATTCCTTGAGGCTGGTACTGACGTTCGAGCGAGCGACGCTCAGGGTCTCCGCGATTTCTTCGGCATGCAGCGGCTCTGGTGAGAGATACAACAGTGCATGGATCTGCGCCACAGTACGGTTTACCCCCCAGCGAGCACCCATTTCCCCCCAGTGGAGGATATATTTTTGCATGATTGGCGTTAGTTTCATTGCGATTCTACTTTTCTGTTTATACTGAAATTAGTGAATTACCCAAATCTTGTCAAGTGAAACCCGTCCCGGGCAAAACCAGTACCATTAGCAAGGCCAGATAGCATTGTCGCTTTGCGTTAAGGGTTGCTAAAATGTGAAATACACCCAACTTTAACCTGCCTGAAATAGATACTTAATGCTGGAACCCGTACTACAGTCGATCGTTGAAGAGCTATGTGACCATGGTTGTCGCCAGGTTACCCGATATATAAATCAGATTGAGTCAGGCAAGCTTCCCAAAACCATGGCCCAACTTTCAGATCAGGATCAGGCAAAGGTTTTACGTGAACTGAAGTCAATCATGTCCGTCTATGACCGGTGTAAAAATTAAAGCGCGTTACTTCAATTCCAAAATCTATATCTCTAAAGGAAATCGGCCCAGTTGGTTTGGGTGTCGCCAAACACAAAGAAGTGCGGATTGAGCAAGCTTTCTTTCGTGTTATAGGCGAGTGTCTGCATGTTAGTATCTGTCAGGTGACCACCCGCCTCTTCGACAATACAGTGCGCAGCGGCAGTATCCCATTCCGAGGTTGGTCCAAGGCGCGCATAGATATCTGCTTTACCTTCTGCCACCAGGCAGGACTTAAGTGAGCTGCCCATACTTATTAGTTCGTAGTCAGGCAGGTTGGCAAGAAAACGCTTTAATTCTTCACTCTGGTGGGAACGACTGCCAGCCACAATGATCTTTTTATGTGCCTTTTTGGTAACCTGGATAGCTACCGGTTCCTGATCCCGTTCCTGTTTATAGGCTCCCAGTCCTTTTGCGGCGTAGTAACTCACACCCAGTACCGGCGCATAGATGGCCCCAAGGATCGGCTGATGGTTTTGGATCAAGGCGATATTGACCGTGAATTCACCATTGCGTTTAATGAATTCCCGAGTGCCGTCCAATGGATCGACCAGCCAATAGGTCTCCCAACGGGCCCGATCTTCAAATGGAATGGAAGTAGATTCTTCCGATAAAACAGGGTATTCAGCGGCAATTTCTTCAAGGCCATCATCGATCACGGCATGGGCCGCCATATCTGCCTCTGTAACCGGCGTCTGGTCATGTTTATGCACGACAGAAAAATCCTGTTCATAAATCGCCAGAATACGCTCACCCGCCTGTTTGGCGAGTCGTTTTGTGGCGGGTAGCATTTTTTCCAGATCGGGTGCAGGCATAGAAAGGCAATGCAGTTTAATAGTCGACAATAGCCTCATTGTGCCAGCTTAGAGCTGGTTTTGCCATGTCCCAGGCAGGCGTGATGCCAGGTTTAGGAAACTACAGTTCCTTGGTCTTAAAGTGGAATTCTGTATGTAATCGACCTTCAAATACCGTGTCGATACTGATTTTACCTTCCCGTTGTTTAACATCAAAGCCTTCCTGGATAGTTGGACTAAAGCTGGTGAGTACCAGGTCTGTCTGCCCATAATTCAGATCCAGTGATACATGTAATGGGAAATAACCATCGAGAAAACGCCGCATGAAAGGTCCATTGCGGAGCTTGTAGCTACCATCCGGAAGTTGCATCAGCGAGCGGGTGTTGGCCTGGATACAGATGGTTGCTTCATCTTTTACGTTTTCAAATTGAACCGAGGCATCCTCTACCCAGGCCTTTTCAATGTTCTGATAAGAGACAATCTGGATGTTCTTCACCCTGCTTTTGCTAAAGACGATTTGGGCGGCCGGGACCCTGTCGATATTGCTATGGCATTGTTCGATCAGGATCCAGCCATCATTTAAACTGGCTGGGGAGATAGTCACTGAGTTGTGGTGGTGATGGAGGGCTCCCTCTGGTTCTTGTGAGAGGAAGACCAGGTTACCTTCATTGACTCGCCGGGAATCTTTGTAGCGAGGTGGCTCCATGCTATCACTATTGAACCACCGCTCCAGCTCCTCAGGGGATATTTCATCGCTGCTGAAAGAGGTTACTGGTCCCAGGCACAATAAAAACATGAACAAAAATGCGAGAAATTTTCCGGTCATGGCGCACCTCTCATATTTGAATAGTGATGTCTCTACTCTAAGTGTTAGCATAGACTATGCCAGGCGGTCATAAAGAGATTTAACAAGGCGTGCCTGATTGCTTTCACAGTGATTTAATATGGGTTTTACCCAATTGATATAACTTATTGAAATATGGTTGATTGGCAACAAATTGATACGGTCTTGCTGGACATGGATGGGACACTTTTAGACCTGTATTTTGACAATTATTTCTGGCGGGAACATGTCCCGCAGCGTTATGCGGAAAAGCACCAGTTGTCTATTGATGATGCAAAACGCACCCTTTACCCTATATTTCGCAATAAAGAGGGGACGATGGACTGGTACTGTGTGGATTTCTGGACCCGTACCCTGGAGCTGGATATCGCGCAACTCAAAGCAGAGATCGATCACTTGATTGCTATCCATCCTTATGTCATCGAGTTTCTGGATCGTTTGCGTGAGCATGACAAACAGGTCGCACTTGTTACCAATGCACACCAGAAAAGTCTCATGCTTAAAATGGAGCGGACCGCATTACATAGTCATATTGATACCATTATCTGCTCGCATGATTTTGGCATGCCAAAAGAGAATCCGGATTTCTGGGAAAAGCTCCAGAATAAAATCACCTATGATAACAGCCGTACTTTACTCATCGATGATAGTTTATCGGTTTTACGTTCGGCACAAATATATGGTATTGCTAATCTGCTGGCGGTCTATCACCCGGATAGTAAGGACGAACGGCGTAATGTGGAAGAATTTGAGGCAATCGAGGACTTTGATCAGATAATGCCGGACTGATAGCGGCGTTATTCCGTGGTAAAACGTTTGTCCCAGCGCTTGAAGCGTTTTCTGCAGTATTTTAATAAAGATTCGTAGCTATCGAAAAACAGGTCAAAGCCTTCTTCGGCTGGCGCGTCATACTCGCAATAGTCATTACTGTAATCACGGCACATCTGCGGGCGGGTTTCGTATATACCACAGCGACCATCAGGCTGTAAAAACTGGCAGGTCGTGTAAACCAGAAGAAACCAGCCGTCTTCATCCTTATAGGCCTGTATATTTTTGTGTGCCAGTTGCCAGAGCAAGGTGTCGAATTCATCCATGGAGCGGGGTGTGTCGATTTGCTGGGTAATATAGTTACAGCATTTTGAGCCTTCACACAGGTCACATTTGTTGTCGCTATTTACTTCAACATTGAAAGCTTGGTATTTTTGTCCGTCGGTCATTCGATTACCCATAGATGATAAGTACAGCGTTGTATGCGGGCGTTAGATTATCAGGAATAGATATGAAAATAAACTTCAAAGAAGTGAAAGAAAGTCCAGAGTATATGTCATCCATAATTCGTTATGGCTTCTGGTTTCTATCGACCATTTTCCTGGGTCTGGCGATGAAAACAGGCTACTACGAACCGGTCTGGGATTTTTATATTTATTTCATGTTGTCGTATTTCATTTATACGACAGTTGTTTTTATTAGTGTGTTAATTGTCCCACGTGTTCCTTATCGACCTTACCTGACTATCCCGTTTGATATTGCTGCAATCAGTCTTGCTATGTTATTTACAGATGATGGTCCGTTTAGTCCCTTTTTCCTTTTCTACGCCTGGTATTTTGTCAGTTACAGTTTACGCTATGGTCGTGGACCACTGGTAGCTGCCACTTTCTTTAGTATTGCTGCCTTTGTCATCGTATTGTCGCTTACCGATGGCTGGTACTCACACGTGTATGATGTTGTGATGTATATGGTTTTTTTGATGGTGATGCCTATCTACCTTGACGCCATGTTACGCCGAATGAATCGTGCCCGCGATGAAGCCAACCAGGCAAACCAGGCCAAGAGCGAATTCCTGGCTGCAATGAGTCATGAGATACGTACCCCCATGAGTGGCATTGTCGGTGTGACAAGCCTGTTAGGACAAACCAAACTGGATAACGATCAACGTGAATATGTAACCGCATTACAGGAATCATCTGTGGCACTGAACGCCCTGATCGACGATGTATTAGACCTGTCCAAGATTGAGGCGGGCAAATATAACCTTGAGAATGAGAAGTTTGATCTGTCCAGGACTTTGTTCGGTGTGGCCCAGATGTTTACTGCAAGTGCCAATTCGAAAGGGCTTGAGCTGTTTTTAAATTACTCACCTGAATTACCAAAATACGTCTATGGCGATGGTAAGCGTTTACGCCAGATTGTCCTGAACCTGGTGAGTAACGCAGTGAAATTTACCGAACAGGGTGAAGTCACGTTACAGGCGATGACTAAGGAGGTCTCGCCAGAAAATGGAACGATGACGATAAGAATCGAAGTACACGATACAGGCCCTGGTTTGAGTGAAGAGGAAAGAAAACAAATCTTTGAACCCTTTTACCAGGCCACCAACAAACCACGACAGGACCTGGATCAATCCGGCACAGGTTTAGGCACAACGATCTCTTCTAATCTGGTGCGTTTAATGAATGGCAATATTGGTGTCGAGAGTGAGCCGGGCAAAGGTTCCTGTTTCTGGTTTGAAATTTCCTGGCAGTTTGAAAATGATAAGAAAGCGCTACCGGTGCCGGAGGGTCACCCGTTAATTATTTATGAGTCGAATAAGACCTCAGCCAGGATTCTAGAAGACTATTGTCAGTGTATTAATTGGCCTTATGTTCTCACTAGTGAACAGGCTGCGTTACAGAATAGGTTAAAACAATATCTTGTTGAAGGTCAGCAACCTATTGTGATCTTAAGTGAATTGAGTTGCGGCGAACAGTGTATTCAGATTGCCAGACAAATCAGTGATAACAGCAAGCAGGTTAAGCTCTGTAAGTTAGTTCACCTGTCACAGTTACATGCAATTAGTGACAGTGAAAAGTCGCTGTTTGATGAGTTCATGCCATTACCCATTACTCCGGATCGTTTAACGAAGACATTACTTAGTTGTATTGGCCAGGAACCAGAGGAACAAGCAGCGAATAAAGAACTCGGTACCACAACAATCTCCCGTTTTATGAATGTGCTGGTTGCGGAAGATAGTCCAATTAATGCCAAAGTGATTACAACTTTTCTTAAGCAGGATGGCCATAGGGTCACCCTGGCTGAGAATGGTAAACAGGCAGTTGAAGCACTTTCCTCTGATCAGTTTGACCTGGTGTTTATGGATATGCGCATGCCGGACATGGATGGCCTGGAGGCCACCCGGACCTGGCGTGAACAGGAAAAAGATGAACAACACGTCCCGATCATTGCCCTGACAGCGAATGCTACACCAGAAGATCGGAATAACTGTTTATCTGCGGGGATGGATAACTTTTTGAGTAAGCCGGTGAGCAAGGATAAGTTGCGGGAAATTATTGCTAGTCTTAGTTGAAGCAGATAGTGATGTTACAATCATTCAGCCCTGTAGCCAGAATGTGACGGGGCCGTCGTTGACTAAACTGACTTTCATGTCAGCGCCGAAGCGACCAGTGGCTACCTTGCCATGCATTTGCCGGGTCTGTTTAACAACGTAATTAAAAAGATGCTCACCCAGTTCTGGCGCGGCGGCGGAGGAAAAGCTGGGTCGGTTACCTTTGCGGGTATCTGCTGCCAGGGTAAATTGCGGAACCAGCAGGACTCCGCCATCGATGTCTTTGATAGAAAGGTTCATCCTGTCCTGTTCATCAGAGAAAACCCGGTATGCCAGAAAGCGTTCGCACAAGCGCTTGCCATTCACTTCACTGTCGCCTTTTTCGACGCCAATAAACAGCAGAATTCCTTTATTGATTTCAGCAATGATCTTGTTCTCCACTGCAACACTGGCATGTTGCACACGTTGTAGTAGAGCGATCATTATTGGGCTCTTTCAATATCAAGGGCGAGCCGATCACAGCTCTTGATCAGCTCCGAGCATATGCCAGGTTCTGATGCGGCATGCCCGGCGTCCGGAATGATTTTTAAAACGGAATTGTTCCATGCCTGATGAAGTTCCCAGGCACTTTGCATTGGGCAAATAATATCATACCGACCCTGCACGATTGTGCCTGGTACATCAGCCAACTTATCGACATTGTTGAGTATCTGGTTATCTGATAAAAATGATTTGTGTTTGAAATAGTGGCATTCAATACGCGCCAGGCTCAATGCAGTATGTGCATCGGCAAAGTGATCGATAACACTTTGACGACTGGTGAGGGTTGCTGTGCGTCCTTCCCATAGTGACCAGGCCTTGGCGGCCTGCATACGGGTAAATTCATCGTCACTGGTAAGCCGCTTGTAATATGCGTCAACCAGGTTATCACGTTCATTTTCGGGTATCGGTGCGAGGTACTTCTCCCAGATATCAGGAAAGATCTGACTTGCCCCTTGCTGGTAGAACCAGTCGATTTCCTTTTGTCGGCAGAGAAAGATACCGCGCAGGATTAAGTGAAAGACTCGCTCAGGGTGGGCCTGGGCATAGACAAGGGCCAGGGTTGAGCCCCAGGAACCCCCGAATACGACCCATTTGTCTATGTTGAGCTTTGCGCGTATGGTTTCAATATCCGCTACCAGATCCTGGGTCGTATTGTTTTCAAGCTCGGCATGGGGTGTGGATTTGCCGGAACCACGTTGGTCAAACAGGATAATATGATATTTTTCCGGATCAAAAAAACGACGGTGATAAGCTTCACAGCCTGAACCGGGTCCGCCATGTAAAAATACCACCGGGATCCCCTGAGGGTTGCCACTCTCCTCCACATAGAGTCTATGTGGAGGAGTGACATCAAGTTCGAACTGGTTATAAGGTTTTATTGCGGGATATAGGGCTTGCACTGTTTATCAATCATCTTTTACGACTTCACTGCGGAAATCCATTATCGCCGCAATCCCGATAAGCAGGAGCGAGGCAAGTACTATCCAGGGGCCAGCTTGTAATGGCGTGAATGCCCAGCTTTGTCCAAAGGCTGCCAGATAGAGCATGCCGGAGTGCAAAATGGCGCCGGCAATAAACATCCAGCTGATGACTTGTTTAAAGACTTTGGCAACCCCGATAAAGCATAATGCCAGGCCGGCGAGGATATTTAAAACGGATTCGAGGTTTCCATGGGCATGCACGCTACGCATGAAACCATGTGGGTTTTGTAAATTCAGAATAGTGTTGAGTGCCAGTATGCCGTCTGTATTAGCCTTGGCAATGGCATCAGCCGATAAGGGTTCTAGTTCTTCTTCAAAGCTATTGGTCTTAAGTGATTGTAAACGTCCGACCGGACCCTGTTTATCCTGATAAGCAGCTTCAACATCACTTGCAGTGTTGGCAATCATGTAGGGTCCGAGTGCCGCCGTGGCGACAAGATATAAAAATCCAAAAATAATATTCTTCTTCCCAATCATGAGATCCTCCTTAATTACAACTTTTGTTAATTCGCCTGGATGAAACGACGAAGATAAGACTACGCTTGATCTTCTTTATCAACCTGTTCAAGTCGATAGCCTTGGTGATAAATAGCGCTGAGTTTCCAGCCATGTTCTGGCACTAACTCGAGCTTTTTACGAATTCTGCTTATATGCGTGTCTACGGTACGTGTAGTGAATTCTGAGCCATGCCCCCATACCGAAGAAAGTATGTGTCCCCTGGAGAGCAGTCTGCCAATGTTTCTGAACATGAATGCAACTAGCTCGAATTCTTTCTGGGTCAGCTTGACAGGCTTGTCATCTTTATAAAGAGTATGTGAACTTAAATTGATCCGGTAAGGTGGGATATCGATAATTTCTTTATGCGATGTTGCATGTTGAGTGCGTCGCGTTACCGCCGCGATGCGTGCCAGCAGTTCCTTTTGTCTTACCGGCTTGGTGATGTAATCATCCGCACCCTGGTTAAGGATTTTTGCGATATCCTCTTCGCTATCCCGCTGAGTAACAAAGATTACCGGCGTGTCATGTTCGGCTTGTTCGCTTAGCCAGCCCAGAATCTGTTCACCATCAAAATCAGGCATGACCCAGTCGAGGACGTAAAGGTCAAAACTCTCTTTGCGTAATGTATTGGTGAAATCCCTACCATTTTGGAAATGAACAACATCATAACCTTGTTCTTCCATCCACAGCTTCATTGCCTGGGCGAGGTGGATATCATCATCAACTAAGGCAATACGCAACTTGACCCCCCATTTATTCTTGTTTACTCAATAGCTTAGCTAGGATAACGTTTATTGTGACACAGGCAGTATGAATGTGCCATTTCTAAGCTTGCAAGTACAGACTTGTCGTCCTTATACCATAGTTGAAGTATGGACTTGAGTCAGGTGCTGAAGCAGAGAAATCATTCAATCGGCTAAAAATTGCTCGAGCATACCGCGTTCCTGCAGGGCATCCTGATAACCCAGTCGGATGAGTTCCCGGCAGTATCCTTTTTCAAATAAGAGATAACTTGCCAGACCAGAGCCCTCTTTTCGATAGGCACCGAGACCTCTTAACAAATATCGTATCGTGCGGGGTAATTCATGCAGATAGTCCTGTGCCAGTTCACTGATATCAACACTGGGTGAGATGACAAAGGCATCGACACGCCGTAAGGGTACTTCACTTTTCTTTAGATGGCGATAAGGTATTACGTCGATGGTCTTGTTGATTCGCTCCAGGCGTTCCAAATCCGCCTCGAGACTATCGAGAAATATACTATCCAGGATGTGACCGGCAATCTGGGCAAAACTGGGGTACTCTACATTACTGACACGCTCACGGTGTTTTTCATCATCTCTTTGGTTTCCGATCACCAGGATTCGGTCGGCACCAAGGTGCAGGGCCGGGCTTAAAGGGGCGATTTGTCGCATTGAGCCATCACCAAAATATTCACGATGTAATTTTATTGCTTCAAACAAAACGGGAATAGCTGATGATGCCATCAGGTGATCAATGGTGATTGCACTATGGCTACCAAAGCGACGTACACGTGACCAGGGTATTATATCGCCATCACCTTGATAAAAGGTAACAGACTGACCAGTGCTATAGCCTGATGCAGTAATACTGATTGCATGTAAATAACCCAAATCGATAACTTGCTGAATACGGGTAAAGTCTAGTCGTCTCAAGAGGAGCTCTTTTAACGGTTTGCGATCCAGTAACGACAGGGGGTTGTGTTTCCCAAGCCCACCAACTGTTAAAGCTAGCATCCAGCGCAGGGTATTTTTGCTAATACTTTTAATATCACTTTTGAAGACATGAGGGACACGAAAGTTTCCCCAGACCCGGAGCATCTGCGCAACGGCATAGTGATAGTTATCTGCCATCGTCGCCAGGGAGACAGCATTGATCGCACCTGCTGAGGTGCCACAGACAATTTTGAAGGGGGAAGAATGCCCGCGCGGATGTAATTCTGCCACAGCCTTGAGTACACCAATCTGGTATGCGGCACGCGCGCCACCACCCATCAGGATGAGGCCGCGTTTAATGTCTTTTTTCACTATACCGAATCCTTATGTAGCTCATCCATGTTATTTTTCTTGGTGACCTTACAAATATAGATGATCAGCCATTTCTATCAATTATCAATAATAGGGTTGATTATCACATACTGCACTAAAGCAGCGATTCAGCAAGGCCGAAATAAAAGGCATGTCTGCCAATCATGCAATTGATGAGATCAAACCTTCAGATCTACCAGCTCCACCACAGGCCGCACTGGAGATGTTACGCGCCTGTGCCCGAGAGGATATCGATACCCGGCTCCTGGCGGGCTATGCGGAAACAGACCCGGTCCTGACTGCCGAGATACTCAGGGTGGTCAATACTCCGATTTTTGGAATCGGTAAGGAGGTGACATCTGTTCGCCATGCCGTTACCTTACTGGGCTCACGAACCCTGCGCAACATCATCCTTTGTTTAATGGTGCGCGAAGCTGCCCAGAGCCACGTCAGGGATAATTTCGAGATCACTCTGTTCTGGGAAGATTGTTTACGACGAGCAGTCGTCAGTAGTTTGCTTGCCCAGTCTCTGGATGTCGATAAAGATGATGCATTTACTGCAGCGATGATGCAGGATTTTGGACTGCTTATCCTGTTTTATCTAAATCCTGATGCATCAGTTAGTTATACAAAGTTACGCCAGCTAGATCCGAAGCAGCGATATGAGCAGGAGCGATTGCTGTTTGGTATTACACATGATGAGATAATGAGTGTACTGGCAAAAAAATGGTGCTTACCGAAAGAATTATCTGAGGCATTAACGGATCATCATCGGGTGACTGCAAACTCAACATTGCTGGCAAGAATATTAAATTGCGCGGATTGGGTAGATGCGGTATTTAACGCTCCTGATTTCAACCAGGTTTTGAAACAGAGTCGTGCAACTATCAACCAGCTATTGGCGATTGATGATGATAAGTTACAAAAAGTATTTGAAGAGCTACCTGCAAAGGTCGAAATGTCAGCCCATGCAATGGGGTTAAGAATTCAGCAACAGCCGGATTTTGACCAGTTACTGCGTCAGGCCAATACTGCATTGGCGAAGGAGAATGTCAGCTACCAGGAACTGACATGGAAACTGGAAAAGGCAATCGCTGAGCGTGATCGATTATCGGCGGAACTTAATCGAGAGATATCAGTTGCCCAGGAAGTGCAGCGTAAACTCATGCCCGATACATCAGCTGGCCTGCCCGTATATGGCTTAAACCTACCAGCAAGAAATATATCCGGGGATTTTTATGATTATTTGCAACATAGCGATGGTTCGGTTTGGTTCACGCTAGGTGATGTGGCGGGTAAAGGAGTGAATGCTGGGATTATTATGGCCAAGACAGTGAGCCTGTTTCACTGCCTTGCCAAACATACTTTAGATCCAGTCAAATTAATGGAAATGATAAACAGTGAGATATGCGAAACATCAATTCGCGGGATCTTCGTTTCTATGGTGCTTGGTTTGTATAAACCTCAGGAAAAGATTGTACAAATCGTTAATGCCGGTGCCTTGCCCGTCATTATTGACGATAAAAATAAAGGTATTGAGCCTTTAATGCCCGCTGACCAGCCCCTCGGTATTCTGCCCGATACACATTTCCAGGTTAGCCCAGCTATTTCCTTGCAAAATGCGGCACTCTATTTATATAGTGATGGAGTCACAGAGTCACGCAGGGAGAATGGCGACATGCTCGGGGAAGCAGGGCTTATCAGTCTTATCGAAAGTCACAGAAAAATCAGCGCCGCAGAACGTCTTCCTGCTATGGTTGATAAGTTACTTACAGAAACAGTCCTCCATGATGATTTAAGCTTATTGTTAGTTGAACCCAGGTAAATCTGTAAGATGAGCCAGGTCTTATTTAATAAAAAATTTACAGCACAAACCCACCAGCTGCAGAAACTTCGGGCCTGGACCAGGGATGCCGCCAATAAGGCTGGCCTTGATTATAATCGCATTGATAAAGTCGTGATTGGTGTTAATGAAGCATGCATGAATATTATTGAACATGCTTACAATAAGCAGCCCGGTGAGGTAATCTTTATAGTCAAGCAAGAAGAGCGACAGCTGATTTTTGAATTAACAGATTTCGCCAAAACCGTCAATTGTGAGGAAATTAAATCACGCGAGCTTGATGATCTACGTCCTGGTGGCCTGGGTGTTCATTTGATTCATGAAGTAATGGATAAAGTTGAGTACTTGCCGGGGCCGGGTGGCATAGGGAATATAATCAGAATGACAGTAAATATAGACTGACAGGTAAGCAGCATGGAATGTTCTACGCGGCAGGAAGGTGATTACGTTATTGTAAGTTTGAGTGGTGAAGTTGATTTACATTATTCACCGCAAGCAAGGCAACAGATTCTGGATAACCTGAAGAAAAAGCATCATGTACTTGTTGATCTCTCCGGAGTCAAGTATATAGACAGTTCGGGAATTGCCAGTCTGGTTGAGGGATTTCAATTGGCGCGTAGCCAGCAATTGAATTTTGGTCTGGTAGGTGTAAGTGAAGCGGCCCGCCAGGTACTGGAGTTGGCGAGACTTGATAAGGTCTTCACTATTAAAGATAGTATTTCAGATTTCATCGAACCCTAGACCCTGACAATCCTATGACTGAGCGCTCAAACGTTTCTTTACTCCGCCAGGCCATCGAGCGATTCGGTATCTTCGTTGTGCGTGGCATAGAAGAGGCGGGGTATATTTTTCGCCTGTTTTATGAAGCCCTTGAATGGGTAGTGCTAGGCAGGCAGCGCAAACAACCTGTGCGTATTGCTGGAATTTTTAATGAGGCAATGCAGATCGGCATCAGGGCCATTCCTATTATTATCATACTGTGTCTTTCTGTCGGGATTATGCTGGCGATTCAGGGCATAGAAACCCTGAAGACCTTTGGTGCTGAGGCGCAGGTTGTATTAGGTATTGCCTTATCGATTACTCGTGAATTCTCACCATTGATTGTCAGCATACTGGTTGCCGGAAGATCCGGTTCAGCAATTGCGGCAAGGGTGGGGACTATGCTTGAGGCGCAGGAAATAGACGCATTGCGTGTGATTGGAATCAATCCAGTGCGTTACCTGGTTGTCCCGATCCTGTTTGCTATGCTTATTGCTCTGCCTTGTCTGGTTATTCTCGGTGATGCAATGGGCCTGCTGGGCGGTGCCTTGTATACCAAGCTGGAATTAAATCTGCCTATCAACGTCTATTTTGATCGTAGCTTTGATGCATTGAGTGCCTATGATGTTATGCAAGGTTTGATAAAGAGCGTTGTTTTTGCCCTGATTATCGCCCTGGTCGGTCTGGCCAATGGATTCCAGGTGAAAGGTGGGGCAGAAGGAGTAGGTCGGGCGACAACACGATCGGTGGTGATGTCGATTAGCCTGATTGTAATCGCTGATATGGTCTTTACTTATTTCTTAAATCGATAAGATGGCAAATGATCAAACCAGAGAGCCAGTCGTTGAAGTCGAAAATCTCGTAACCCATTATGGCCGGCGTCAGATCCTGAATGGTGTGTCTTTGACGATTTATCAGGGTGAAATCATTGTCATCATGGGCGGCAGTGGCTCGGGCAAAAGTACCCTGTTGCGTCATTTACTCGGCTTGCACCGGCCCACTTCCGGAACAATACGTATACTCGGTAAAGATATTACAAACCTGAGTGAACAACAGATGTTTGACTTAAGGAAACATATGGGCGTTGCCTTTCAGGGTGGAGCGCTATTTGGTTCAATGACGGTAGGCGAGAATGTGATGTTGCCATTAAAAGAGCATACCGTGCTTGACGAACAGACGATGCAAATCATGACGAGGTTGAAACTTGAGGTTGTTAACCTGTCAGGTTTTGAAGACCTCATGCCCTCTGAATTATCCGGTGGCATGATTAAGCGAGCGGCGCTGGCCCGTGCAGTTGTCATGGATCCTAAATTGTTATTTTTTGATGAACCTTCTGCCGGGCTGGACCCGGTTGCGGCAGTAGAACTGGATGAGTTGATTCTGAAGTTACGTTCAGCGCTAAACATGACTATTGTTGTCGTGACTCATGAGCTCGATAGTGCATTTAAAATCGCTGATCGCATTACAGTCCTCGATCATGGTGATATATTAATGACGGATACAGTTGAAAATGTCCGCAATAGCGAAAACCAGCGGATACAGAACTTGCTTAACCGGATGCCCAGGGATGATGCAATCGATGTTGACGAGTACCTCAGGCGATTGACAGGAAATAATTTATAATGAAACAGGATAATATCAATTATTTTGCTGTGGGTCTGTTTGTCATTGCTGCTGGCCTTATCCTGCTCATCGCGCTATTTCAGATTACTGGGCGAGGTGCTGATGCCGATGATTATTTTGTCGAGCTTGAAAACGTCGCTGGAATCCGCTCCGGTAGCCCGGTTACCTATGCCGGGTTTGAAATAGGTCAGCTGGTCGATATTGAGCCGGTTCGAACAAATAGACAGACACGCTATCGTTTGCATTTACAGGTTAAAGCAAACTGGCCAATCCCGACTGATTCAGTGGCACAGATTGTTACCCCCAGCTTACTGGGTGAAAAACAAATCGACATCACCGAGGGTCAAAGTAGTGACTATCTAAAAGTAGGGCAGACTATAAATGGTAAGGAGTCGGCAGATGTATTTGTGCTGGTTGAGCAGATCTCAAATGAATTTCAGAAACTTTCCGAACAGGGCTTGAAGCCATTATTAAAAACCCTGAATGCAGAGTTCGCCGGTAGTTTACCGAAGCTCGTCGACCAGACCTCTGTGTTACTCACTAATCTGAATAGTAGTGCACTTGAGCTACAGGGGATATTGGCTACAGTCGATCAGCGACGTATTGACAGTATTATGGGAAATGCACAGCAGGTAACGGAAAACCTGCTTACCGTATCGGTGAAGCTTGATCAGGCTTCTGCTGAAGTTGATAAGCTGGTTAATTCAACCTCCAAAATGATGGATTCCAATAATGAAGACTTACGCAAAGCGTTACTGGATTTACGTACGACTATGGGAGTGATTGAAGAAAACATGACAGGCATCATGTACAACATTGATACATCTTCACGCAATCTCAATGAATTTACCCGACAGATTCGCGACAACCCCGCGATCTTGTTGAATGGCAAGCCACCTGAGGACGCAGCAAAACAATGATTAAACAATTTGTCTTCGTCTTACTAACATTGAGTCTAACCGGCTGTTTTGGTGATGGTGCAGTTGTGCCACAAGATAAATTTTATCGGTTGAGTGAAGTTGCGGCTGAAAAAAAAATCAAATCACCTTTTCGCGTCGTGGCGATTGAAAGATTGAAAGGTGATGCCTTACATCGTGAGCGGTCGATTTTGTACAGCGAGGCGGAGCAGCCGTTAAAGTTAAAACGTTATCACTATCATTACTGGACCAGGACGCCAGGGGAATTGATACGTGAACATTTGATTAGC
>JASFLV010000011.1:0-17224 GCA_050117915.1 Thioalkalispiraceae bacterium
AGTTGCCTTCCCAGGGAATACCTTCACCGCGATCCAGTTCCAGGATCCAGCCGGCGACATTATCCAGAAAGTAACGATCGTGGGTGACGGCGACGACGGTTCCCTGGTATTCATGTAAAAAGCGCTCCAGCCAGGCGACTGATTCCGCATCCAGGTGGTTAGTCGGCTCGTCCAGCAATAACATATCAGGCTTGGAGAGTAACAATTTACATAAGGCGACACGCCGACGTTCACCACCGGATAGTTTTGTCACATCTGCTTCCCAGGCAGGCAGGCGTAAGGCGTCAGCCGCTATTTCCAGAGTACGATCGAGATTATGGCCATCGGTTGCCTGCAACAGGTTTTCCAGTTTTGCCTGTTCAGCAGCCAGTGCTTCGAAATCCGCATCCGGTTCGGCATAAGCTGCATAAACTTCGTCCAGGCGTTTTTGTGCATTGGTGAGGTCACCCAGGGCTTCCTCTACATTGCCACGTACATCCTTATCAGGATCGAGCTGGGGTTCCTGAGATAGATAACCGATATTGATACCGGGCTGAGGCCGTGCCTCGCCTTCTATCTCGGTATCGATCCCCGCCATAATACGCAGCAAGGTGGATTTACCCGCACCGTTTAACCCTAAAACACCGATTTTGGCGCCGGGGAAAAAGGAGAGGGAGATGTCTTTGAGAATATGTCGCTTGGGTGGCACAATCTTGCTCACCCGGTTCATCGTATAAATATATTGGGCCATACTTTAAGGATACTGTCTTTGTCGAATGTGATTTGAAATTGTACGCTATGATTGTACATAAGAACAATGCGTGCTAAAGGACTGAAATTCAAGCATTGAATTCAGTAAAAAAATGTTCAATCTAGTAAAAAATCAATCATATTGACCTGGCTCAATAGCTTCTGCAGAGTATTTCTTTGATATTATATAAAATGTCGTTGTTTTAGCTAAGAATAATGTTAATCAGGTGTTGGAGGATTTTAGGATGTCAGCGAAGATAACCAGGATAATCATAAGCTGCTTGATCTTGATGAGTTTCATCAACACCGGCGTTGCAGATAAAACCGTAAATCGCGGGTTAGAAACAGTAACGGTCAAAGAGGTCGAATTGCCCCTGCTACGTGTTGTCGATGCGACTTTTGAGGCCGTCCAGCAGGCGACTGTTTCGGCACAGACCAGTGGCCGGATTATCGAAGTTACAGTGGATGTGGATGATTATGTGACCAAGGGTTCGGTCATAATGCGTTTACGGGATAAAACCCAGCGCGCAGCCTACAATGCTGCCAAGGCTCGTTATGAAGAAGCACTAGCCGAATTCAAGCGGATCAAGGAAGTCTACGAAAAAAATGTAGTGGCAAAGTCAGTACTGGATAAGGCTGAGGCCCAATTAAAGACGACCAGGGCAGAACTGGAAAACGCCACGGAGGCCCTGGAAAATACCATCATTCGTGCACCCTATAGTGGTATTGTGGTTAAACGGCATGTCGAAGTGGGTGAGACAGCCCGAGTTGGGCAGCCTTTAATGACTGGCTTGTCACTGGAAAAACTCAGGGCCGTTGTGCAATTACCACAAACGCTAGTGCATCAGGCACGTGAGCATCAACAAACCTGGGTGTGGGTTGGACAAGAATTATCTACCCGGGTCAAGGCAGAGAGTTTGACCATCAGTCCTTTTGCCGACAAGGCCAGCCATACCTTCCTGGTCAGGGTTAACTTACCCGCAGGTGATCATCAGGTCTATCCGGGGATGCATACCAAAGTTGAATTTTTAACCGGAAAACACCAGAGTCTGGTCATTCCCGAACAGGCAATTGCCCGTCGTAGTGAAGTCACGGGTGTCTACGTGAAAGACAAGGACAAGATCCTTTTCCGCTACATCCGGCCGGGCAAAAAACTGCCCGAGCAGCAACGCGAAATATTATCTGGTTTATTGGTGGGTGAGGAGGTGATACTTGATCCCGCTCTGGCGGTTGCAGCCCTGAAATCAGACTCGAGCAGTCAGAAAGGGGAATAACCAGTGTCTGACAAACTTGGATTCTCAGGCCAGATCACGCGTGCTTTTCTTAGTTCTGAAATAACCCCGCTGATTGCGCTGGTGGGTTTCCTGCTGGGTGTGTTTGCGGTAATGATTACCCCAAGGGAAGAAGAACCCCAGATTAATGTTACCTTTGCAAATATTTTTATTGCTTATCCCGGTGCTTCGGCTCGTGAGGTAGAGGAAATTGTCAGTACCCCGGCAGAACAGATTATTTCTGAACTGGAAGGTCTCGATCACGTTTACTCGGTTTCTTATCCGGGACTGTCAGTATTAACGGCACAATTTAAGGTTGGCGAAGATCGTACCCAGTCCATTGTCCGTCTGTACAATGCCATGTATTCCAAGAGTGACTGGTTACCTGCCAACCTTGGGGTGACCCAGCCACTCATCAAACCCAAGGGGATCGATGATGTCCCCATCGTCAGCCTGACCTTGTGGTCAAAGAATCAGAAGCTGGCCGCGCATGAACTACAACGTGTTGCACATGCAATTGAAGTTGAACTCAAGCGCGTACCCGGTACGCGCGATATCTATACTATCGGTGGTCCAGACAATGTTGTGCATGTCTTATTTAACCCAGATGCGTTGGCCTCGTACAATCTGAGTCTGTCTGATCTTCGCAATGCACTGCAATTAAGTAATGCGGCCAAGCCACTGGGTTCGATTGTCGACAAAAACCTGGAAACTACCGTGCAAGCGGGTCAGTTTCTGGTGAGTCCCTCTGAAGTCAAAGATCTGATCGTTGGTGTGCATGACGACAAACCAGTTTACCTGCGGGATGTGGCAAAGGTTAAGCATGGTCCTGATCAACCGGATCAATATGTCTGGTTCACGGACGCGAGCAAAGGCGATGACGCAGGCTCACCGATAGCGGCAACCAGTTATCCCGCGGTAACGATTGCGGTTGCGAAACAACCGGGACAAAACGCGGTTAAAATTGCTGAGAATATTATTGACCGTGTTGACCATCTAAAGGGAGTATTTATCCCAGATGATGTTGAGGTCACCGTGACACGCAATTATGGTGAAACTGCGGATGCCAAGGCAAAGAAACTGATTTACAAACTGGTTTTTGCTACTTTCTTTGTCGTGTTGCTGGTGTTCTTTGCCCTGGGGAAAAGGGAAGCAGCAATTGTTGGGATTGCGATCATTATCACCCTTGCGATCACCCTGTTTGCCTCCTGGGTATGGGGTTTTACCCTTAATCGCGTCTCGCTGTTCGCGCTGATTTTTTCCATCGGCATCCTGGTCGATGACGCGATCGTGGTCGTCGAGAATATTCATCGGCATATTCAACTGGGAGCGAGGAACCTCATCGAATCAATCCCGAAAGCCGTTGACGAAGTAGGTGGGCCGACCATCCTGGCGACGTTTACGGTGATCGCAGCGTTATTACCGATGGCCTTTGTCACTGGCCTGATGGGACCGTATATGAGTCCGATTCCGATCAATGCCAGTACCGGGATGTTAATTTCACTGATCATCGCCTTTGTCGTAACGCCATGGCTTGCGTATAAACTGATTAAGCATGAAGCAGTGGCCTCCCATGAAGGTTCCGGAGAAGACAAACTCTATATGATCTTCGATAAATATGTACGACCTTTGCTAATTGGTAAACAGGGAAAGAAAAAGCGTCGACAATTATTCGTCGTGGTGATGGTCTTGATTGTGCTTTCGGTCAGCCTGGCAGTCTTCAAGGTTGTTATTCTGAAGATGCTGCCGTTTGATAATAAATCCGAGATACAGGTTGTGATTGATATGCCGGAAGGTACTCCACTTGAGCAGACTGCACAGGTTGCTGAAGAGCTGGGGGTCTACCTGGTTGATATCCCGGAGGTGAAAAATTACCAGGCTTATGTAGGAACTGCATCACCGATCAACTTTAATGGCCTGGTCAGGCAATATTACCTGCGTGAGTCACCTCACATGGCTGATCTGCAAATCAATCTTGTCGATAAGAATGACAGGGATCGCAAGAGTCATGACATTGCGATCGCCATTCGGCCGCCGTTACAGGCGATAGCCAAGAAGTATAACGCGAACATCAAGATCGTGGAGGTACCGCCAGGCCCACCGGTGATGTCACCCCTGGTCGCAGAGGTTTATGGGCTTAACTATCAGCAACAGATTGAAACGGCTAAGCAGTTGCGTAAACAGTTTGCCAGCAATGATGCGATTGTCGATATCGATGATTCCACCATTACGCCAACACCGAAGCTAATCATCAAGGTTGATCAGCGCAAGGCTGCATTATGGGGCGTCTCCCAGGCTGCCGTTGTGGCAGCTATCCATACCGCATTGAATGGTGAAGATGTCAGTTACTTGCATCCAGGGAACCTGAAATACCCATTACCGATCCGTATCGAACTGGCCGATCATCACAAGTCCAGGCTCGCTGATCTTTATGCAATTAATGTAAAGGGGCGAGATGGTCGGCTGATTGCTCTGTCGGAACTGGTCGAAGTCAAAACCAGTCATCGTGAGCAGGCGATTATTCATAAAGACTTATTACCCGTTGTATTTGTCACTGCAGATGTGGTCGGTGAGACCGATAGTCCTCTGTACGGCATGTTCGAAGTGGCCGCCGACATGGCCAGTGATGGGTCAGAGCTGGAAGGCCATGTTGATCAATACTTCATCAATCAACCGGAAAATCCTTACCAGTCCAGTCTCAAATGGGATGGTGAATGGCAAGTGACCTATGAAACCTTCCGGGATATGGGCATTGCCTATGCGGTGGGCCTGTTGCTGATTTATTTTCTGGTCGTCGCCCAGTTCCGCTCTTACTTTGTTCCGATCATTATCATGGCCCCGATTCCACTGACAATAATCGGTGTGATGCCCGGGCATGCGATCATGGACTTGTTTGCTGATGCGAAATACACCGCGACTTCGATGATCGGTATGATTGCCCTGGCGGGCATTATTGTGCGCAATTCTATTTTACTCGTGGATTTCATCAACCAGCAGCTTGAGGAGGGTATGGAACTGGAAGAGGCGGTAATTCGGGCCGGTGCGGTGCGGGCCAAACCCATTATTCTGACTGGCCTGGCAGCGATGCTGGGGGCCTTTTTCATCCTCGATGACCCCATATTTAATGGATTGGCCATTTCCCTGATTTCCGGCATCCTGGTTTCCACCTTGCTGACCCTGGTGGTGATCCCGGTCTGGTACTATGCGTACCTGCTCAAGCGGTCTAAATA
Source organism: Thioalkalispiraceae bacterium (assembly GCA_050117915.1). Taxonomy (GTDB): domain Bacteria; phylum Pseudomonadota; class Gammaproteobacteria; order UBA6429; family Thiohalophilaceae; genus SZUA-24. Next base: position 5,231 of record JASFLV010000011.1, read on the forward strand.
ACGGCCTTTCCAGGGGCTATTACGTCGGTTGTATTGCCTTTTGAGTGAGAATTGGTAGTATCCAGCCCTTAGTTTTGCGAATAGCCGCATAGAATTAGATTATTTAGCATTCAGGAATATAAAAAAGGTACAGGTATGGCTGACAGGCGATTGCAGGTTTTTCACACGGTAGCCCGACTGCTGAGCTTCACCAAAGCGGCGGAAGAACTACATATGACGCAGCCTGCCGTGACCTTTCAGGTGAGACAACTCGAAGAACAGTTCAATACCCGTCTGTTTGATCGCACCCATAACCGCATCAGTCTGACGGATGCGGGTAACCGAGTCTATGACTATGCTGAAAAGATCTTCCAGTTGTATAACGAGATGGACCACTCGGTGCGTGAACTCACGGGTGACATCAGTGGGGTATTGATTCTGGGTGCCAGCACCACGATTGCTGAATACATGTTGCCGGTTCTATTAGGCGATTTCAAAGCCAAGCATCCGGAAGTGACCATTCGCCTGAAGGTGGCCAATACTGACGGTATTGTTGCCCAGGTTGAGAACAATGAGATCGATCTGGGTGTGGTTGAAGCACCGGTCAACAACAAGAACCTGATCGTCGAAGAATGCCGTACTGACCACCTGGTACTGATTGTGCCTCCTGGCCATGAACTGGCCAATGAAGAGAAAGTTTCCATCGAAAAGATCATCCAGTATCCCTTTATTTGTCGTGAAGAAGGTTCCGGCACGCGTGAGGTGATGATTGAGAGCATGCAGACAGCCGGCATCAATCCATCTGATATGCGTATTGCCATGGAGCTTGGCAGTCTCGAGGCAATTAAAGGTGCGGTGGAAACCGGGATGGGGGTATCCATCCTGTCGAAGGCAACCTTACTCAAAGAGTTACAACTTGGGACACTGGTCGCGGTTGATACCGATCCGCCGATTAATCGTCCTTTCTCTTTTGTCCATCAAAAACAGAAGTTCAAGGCACGGGCAATGGAGGAGCTACTCAACTTTGCCCGCTCTTATTGCGAAGCCCATCAGGAAATCTAAACCGCTGCTGTTTAAACTCAGTTAGAATATCCTAAACTTATACCAGGTAAAGTTTGATAACTATCAGGGCGATGTTTTGACAGAACAAGAACAATCCTTACTGGATATTTTTCGTCAGCTATCTGAACATGATGCACATAGTCTGCTGCGTTTTGCCGAATTTCTCGCGGGTTATGAAGTAACAACAGCAAATATTGTTGCAGAAAAATCAACAGTCACTAGTGAGAGTGACGAGACAGAAACACAGACAGAGACAAGACAAGCTGATGATATTCCCCAGCCGGAAAAGATCGAGCGTCCGGAACAGGAGAGGGTAGTCGATGCATTGAAGCGACTTTCTGCCACCTACCCGATGCTGGATAAAAAAATGCTGCTTGATAAAGCCTCCGAGCTGGTTGCACAACATGTTATGTTTGGTAAACCGGCAAAAGAGGTCATCGATCAAATTGAACAAATGTTTGCTGATGCCTATGCCAAGTTTGCAACAGATGCGAGACGTGGCCAATGATTGAGATCTTTAAAACCTGGTATAACCGATATTTTTCTGATCCCCAGGCCGTGCTGCTGCTGGTATTACTGGTAGTGGGTTTCACAATTGTTCTCACCATAGGGGATATGCTTGCTCCGGTGTTGGCTGCGCTGGTCATTGCCTATCTGCTGGAGTCTATCGTACAGAAAATGAAACAATTCGGGGCCCGGCGCCGCAGCGCGGTATTTCTGGTCTGGCTTGTATTTGTTGCGTTCCTGATTTTTCTCGTATTTGGCATGCTGCCATTATTTTCGGCTCAAATCGCCCAATTCATTCCGGAAGTCACAAGCTACTGGCAAAAGGCACAGGCCTACTTAATCACATTGCCGGATAAATATAGTTTTATCTCGCCGGAACAGGTCCAGGTGATTTCTAATGATCTTGAACATTTGATCGGTACCATGGGCAAAAAGGCCCTCAATAGTGCGTCACTTGCCTCCATTACCACCGGTGCGATTACGATTATTGTCTATTTGATTCTATTGCCATTAATGGTGTTCTTTTTCCTCAAGGATAAATGGCTGATCCTGAACTGGTTTGGTGGCTTTCTACCGAGTAATCGCAGCCTGGCCACTGAGGTCTGGGTTGAGATGGACAAACAACTGGGTAATTATATTCGCGGCAAGTTCTGGGAAATATTAATCGTGGGTGTTTTTACCTATCTCGTATTTGCCCTGTTTGGATTGAAGTATTCATTTTTGCTGGCGGTACTTGTCGGTCTGTCGGTGATTATTCCCTATATTGGTGCCACTGTGGTCACGATTCCCGTTGCCGTCGTCGCTTTCTTTCAGTGGGGTCTAACCGCCGAGTTTTACTGGCTGGTGATCGCCTATCTGGTTGTTCAGGCTCTGGATGGTAATCTGTTAGTGCCCTGGTTGTTCAGTAATGTCGTTAATGTCCACCCGATTGCGATTATTATCAGTATCCTGGTGTTTGGTGGGTTGTGGGGATTCTGGGGGGTATTCTTTGCCATTCCACTTGCCACCCTGGTCAATGCGCTGCTCAACGCCTGGCCACGTACTAACGAACAGGGCAGGTCGGATGAACCTGATCAAATCGGAGAATCCAGTTAGTATATTCAGCTTATAAGATTTCGGATGCGTAATCAGCCAGGCGTGACCGTTCCCCGCGGCGTAATGTGATATGTCCGCTGTGCGACCAGTTCTTGAAACGATCAACAACATAAGTCAGGCCGGATGTCGTCTCGGATAGATAAGGTGTATCGATCTGGGCGATGTTTCCAAGACAAATAATTTTAGTGCCAGGTCCGGCACGCGTAACCAGTGTTTTTAACTGTTTGGAGGTAAGATTTTGTGCCTCGTCAATAATAACGTAACGGTTTAAAAAGGTACGGCCACGCATAAAGTTGACCGAGCGAATTTTGATCTTCTGGGTAAGAATGTCATTCGTTGCAGCGCGTCCCCAATCACCACCTTCAGCAGAATGAGTAAGAACTTCCAGGTTATCCATTAATGCGCCCATCCAGGGCGTCATCTTTTCTTCTTCAGTTCCGGGTAAGAATCCGATATCTTCTCCAACCGGGATGGTAACGCGTGTCATGATGATTTCGTTATACAGGTTCTTATCCAGAGTCTGTTCAAGTCCGGCTGCCAGGGAGAGCAGTGTTTTACCTGTACCCGCCATACCCAGTAAGGAAACGAAGTCAATCTCAGGATCCATTAACAGGTTTAGCGCAAAATTTTGTTCTCGGTTACGCGCATTAATACCCCAAACCGACTTGTTACTGGCGGTGAAATCTTTAGTGGTTTCAATCACAGCACTACCGTCATCTTCAATATTACGTACGATTGCATCGAAACCATCCTGTTCATGGTAAACAAACTGATTAGGTGCCCAGGTTTTTACCTCCGGTCCTCGGATCCGATAAAAGGAACGTCCGGACTCCATCCAGGAATCCATTTCCTTGCCATGTGTATCCCAGAAATTGTCATCAAGCCGCACGCAACCATCAAATAACAGATCGACATCTTCCAGAACCTGATCGTTATGGTAATCCTCGGCATGTACACCGAGAATATTGGCCTTGATCCTCAGGTTGATATCTTTCGATACCAGCGTGATGTGTGTTTTTTCGTAGTGCTTCTGTAATGCCAGGGTGGTGCCCAGAATATTGTTATCAGCCTTATTACCAGGTAAAGACTCGGGTAAGTCATCAGAAAAGTGCTTCGTCTGGAAATAGAGTTTTCCGGAAGAGCTGGTTCCGCCGCTAATATCCAGGTGTTTTACATTGAGTTCCAGGCCGTCTTCAATTTCATCCGGTGAGACACCAGACATCATTTCATCAAGAAATCGGCTGCTTTGACGTGCATTACGTGCAACTTCCGTGGTCCCTTTTTTATTATTATCCAGTTCCTCTAGCACAATCATCGGCAGGAAAATATCGTGTTCCTTAAAACGGAACAGGGAAGTGGGGTCGTGCATAAGAATGTTTGTATCTAATACAAAAAGCCGTTTTCCTTCAATCTGCTTTGAATTCATTTAATGACTACTTTTGTTCCTTGTTTAATGCCTTGACCGCATTGAGTACTTCATCCGCATGGCCATCCACTTTTACTTTGCGCCATTCCTGGCGAAGCTTGCCGGATTGATCGATAAGAAAAGTACTGCGCTCAATACCTCTGACCTTTTTACCATACATGTTTTTCATCTTGATGACGTCAAACTGCTTACACAGCTTTTCATCTTCATCGGCTAGCAAGTCAAATTTAAATTTCTGCTTGGTTTTGAAATTCTCATGGGAGCGCAGGCTGTCTCTTGAGACACCCAGGATAACTGTATTCTGTCGTTTAAACTTAGCCAGACTGGCGTTAAAGTCCTGACCTTCGCGGGTACAGCCGGGGGTGCTGTCTTTGGGATAAAAGTAAAGAACAACGTTTTGTCCTTTTAACGATTTCAGCGAAATCTTTTGTTCACCGGTAGCGGGAAGCGTAAAATTGGTGATTGCTTTATTCAATTCTGCTTTTGCCATGGTTATACCTGTTTTTAATTGAAGATTTTTCTTTGCTTGTATGTCATCAATAATTTGTCAGGAGAAATAGTTAAGTCTTGATCGGTTCCATGATTGCATCGAGATTCAGTTCATCACAAAAATCCATAAACTGGTCACGCAAGGAGGAAATATGGGTTGCGGCGGGGATTTCGACCGTCATGTTGAGTGCAAACATGGGTGAACCGGTATGAGCTGCACGGTGTGCTGTTGTATACATATCGTGGATATTGATCTTACGTTCAGAAAAAAAGCCGGTAATTTTATGCACGATGCCCGGATGATCCAGCGAGACAACTTCAATGTTATAAGGTATCTCTTCCTGGGTGAGATGTCGTATCTCGGTGCGTCGGCTGGAGATGATTAATCCAAGTTTTTCCTCGAGCCCTGGTAGGTGATCTTCAAGCTTGGCGATATTATTCCAGGCCCCTGAAACCAGCATGATGATGGCAAACTCGCCACCGAGGATAGTCATGCGGCTTTCTTCGATATTGCAGCCTGTGTTGACAATCATGTCCGATAATCCGGAAACCAGGCCTGACCGGTCTTCGCCGATTGCTGAAATAACCAGGAAGTTGCTCATAACCTAACTATCCTAGATTTCGTCAAAGTTGTACAGCGCGAAGTTGTTCAGCTGCCTGTTCCGGACTGATGGTATTAACGAACAGACCAGAGCCCAGCTCAAACCCGGTAGGGATACTGGTGCGGGGGCAGATTTCCAGATGCCAGTGATAACTGGAATGACAATTTTCAAATTCCTTTTCCTGCGGCAGACTGTGCAGGAAGAAATTAAATTGGGCACCGCCGATCACGGCATCGAGCCTGGCCATGGTTCTTTTCAGGACATTGGCCAGATCTGCAAGGTCTTCTTCAGGGGTGGCAAGGTAATTAGCCTGATGCTCCAGTGGCAAGATATGGACTTCCCATTCATAGCGACTGGCGAAAGGTTTGATAGCAATAAATTTCTCACCGCGCTCCACGACGTACTGTCCTACATCGATCTTGCGCACGATCTCACCAGAAGTACGGTCATAGATCGTTGCCTCAAAGGTCAGTGCTTCATCGATTAATGAGCAGAAGATGCACTGGTGATTTCTGGCATAATAGGTCTGAGAATAACTGACTTCATCGTGTACATTCTGCGGTACCACTGGCGTGGCAATAATCTGGCTATGGGTATGGGCCATACTGGCACCGGCGGCCGGACCGAAATTTTTGAATACCAGGACATATTTTAGCCGTTCATCCATCTGGTAGAGTTCTGCCATGCGCTGTTGGTAGACCCGAAACAGTAACGCCAGGTGCGAGACAGACATTTCATGGACTGCAACGCCATGTTGATAATGATCGACAATCACTTCATGCCGGCCATAGCCATCGATGGCTTGCTGCAAACCATAGACGAATCCGGCCTGGCTACGCTCGTTACCCAGTACCGGGTAGAGGTTCTCTACGATCCGTATTTGCCATTCCTCATCCTGGGGATAGCGGGCAATCTGTGGTGGGGTCTTGTCTTCATTACTGCGACAAAACGGGCAGGTTTCAACATGCTCGCGGGTATCCCGTGGCGCCGGTTCCTCTGCTTTGCGTGGCCGCATACTACGGGCGGTGGCAACCAATACCGATTCAGTCGGTACTATCGGGTTGATTCGGATTTCTCTAACCGGTTTATGCTCCTCTGCCACACGTACCCCTCCCATCTGTGAAAATTCAAGATACTGAATTCCCGCGGGATTTCACAGATTATCTTCTCTATAGACCCATAGATTGACCTGTTTGGTAAACAGCTTGTCAAGGTGACAGAGTGCCGATACCATGGCGGTTTTTACCCGGATAGGAACTAGGGGAAGCTATGTTTAGCGGTAGTATGGTCGCGCTGGTCACGCCGATGACTGATGATGGCGCGATTGATGAAAAATCACTCGAATCAGTCATAGAATTCCATATCAAGAATGGGACCGACGCCATTGTTGCAGTAGGCACAACCGGTGAGTCGGCGACGCTTGATGAGGAAGAGCATTGTTATGTGATTCATCGCACCGTACAGATAGTGGCCGGGCGAATTCCGGTGATTGCGGGTACCGGGTCAAATTCCACTAGCGAGGCCATCGAGCTGACCCGCTGTGCTAAAGAGGCCGGGGCGGATGCCTGCCTGCTGGTGACCCCATACTATAATAAACCCACCCAGGAAGGCCTCTATCTACATCACAAGGCCATTGCTGAAGCTGTAGATATCCCCCAGATTCTCTACAACGTGCCTGGCCGGACCGCGGTTGATATGCAAACGGAAACCGTCGCCCGACTGGCCAGGATTCCGAATATCGTCGGGATCAAGGAAGCCACTGGGGATATTCAACGGACCCGTGATATTCTGGCGGCAGTTGGAGAGGGATTTGATATATATAGTGGCGATGATGCGACGGCTATGGATTTAATTCTGGCAGGCGGGCATGGTGTCATTTCGGTCACCGCCAATGTCGCTCCACAGGCGATGCATGATATGTGTGTAGCCGCGCTGGCCGGTGATAAAGACCAGGCTAAAAAAATCAATGATCGCCTGATGGCCCTGCATCAGGATCTGTTCCTGGAGGCTAACCCGATCCCGGTTAAGTGGGCCCTGTATGATATGGGGCTGATTGGTCCTGGTATTCGCTTACCTTTAACTGTTCTATCTGAGACATATCATGAAAAAGTGCGAGCTGCCCTTCGGCAAGCCGATGTGTCCTGAGATAGATATTCTGTGAGAAAATAATGAAGTTTCATTTTAGTTTGTTTGTTGTTGTACTTTTAATTGCCTCCTGTTCTTCTACGACCCGAGATTATAAGGGTGTTTATGAAAGCACTGCCGATATCGAAGACCTGGTAGTACCCCCTGATCTGGATAAACCGGTTGGTGCTGGAGATTCAGCGCTGCCAGAATTACAACGCAGTATCAAGACTTACTCAGGTTATGAGGAGACAGCGGGCACTCAACCTGCTGCACAATACACGCAAAGCTATCAGGGTATGCGGTTTGTCCGTAGTGGGAGTCTGTTCTGGTTGGAGATCGATTCATCGGGTGAAGAAATCTGGCAAGATGCGCGTACCTTTTTCACTCGCCTGGGATTTGAAATTCAAAGAGCCCAACCGCGAATTGGTTTTTTTGAAACCAACTGGCTTGAGAATCGCATAAGTACACCCTCAAACTTTTTGAGTGAATTTTTTGGTTCGCTCTTTTCCTCCGGTTTAATGGATAAGTATCGTGTTCGGCTGGAATGGGATGAAGAAAAGAAGGTGACGCGGCTGTTCATCAGTCATCAGGGTTTAAAAGAGATTGTTGTATCCGGGGAGGACAATATATCTGTCACTGAAACTGCCTGGGTATCACGTGAATCTGATCCGGAGCTGGAAATCGAGATGCTGATGCGTTTCATGGCCTATCGGGGTATGGAGGAAAAGGCGGCTGAACAGTACATCGCTTCAGTTAAGCCTGGACGTTTGACGGAAGTGGAAGGTGAAGGAGAAGATACAAAACTTGTCATTAATGAGCCTTTTGCACGATCCTGGCGACACATCAGCATTGCGATCGACCGCCTGGGCTTTCTGGTTGAAGATAAGAACCGTAGTGCAGGTATTTATTATATTACCTTACCTGAGACATTCACGATCCCGAAACAAGGCGGTCTGTTCGGTAACCTGTTTAGCGATTCCGATAAGCCCAGTCACTTACGGTATTTGATTATTCTCGAGGAACAGGCCGATTCAACGGTGGTCACGGTCAAGGCCAACGGTGATGTGCCCAAAGACATGTCGATTGTGGCCAATAAAATATTAAAGGACATTCAACGCAGTATCCTGTAAACGAGAAGGGGATAGCGTGCAATTCGCCTCGTTAGGAAGCGGCAGTCGTGGAAATGCGACGCTGATAAGATACAAATCAAGAACCCTGTTGGTTGATTGCGGTTTTTCCCTGCGTGAAACCGAGTTTCGCCTCGAGCGCGCAGGGATCAGTGCCAGTCACATTGATGCGTTGCTGGTAACCCATGAACATGGGGATCATATTCGTGGGGTGGGCGCCTTTGCTCGAAAATACAAGACACCGGTGTGGATGACGCATGGTACGAGTCGTTCTGCTTCTCTTGGAAATGTCCCAGAGTTGAATGAGATCATTATTGGCGAGCGCGTCGATTTTGGTGATATCGAAGTGACGCCATACTCGGTTCCTCATGATGCCTCTGAGCCCTGTCAATTTTTATTTTCCAGTGGCAAACATAAACTGGGTTTACTGACGGATACAGGCATGATCACGCCACATATTGTTGAAGTGCTAAATGGTGTTGATGCATTATTATTAGAGTGTAATCATGATAGTGAAATGCTCGCTGAGGGTGAGTATCCTCCTTACCTGAAACAGAGGGTAGGCAGTGATTACGGGCATTTAAATAACCGACAAGCCGCCGACTTGCTGGCAAAAATTGATTCAAGCAACCTGGCAACGATTGTCGCAATGCACATCAGTGAAAAAAATAATGATCCTATTCTTGCGCGACAGGCATTGGCAGAGGCACTCGATTGGGATTCTGATGATATTCATATTGCTCACCAGGCTGAAGGTCTTGACTGGATGGGCGTAAACTAAGCATTGAGGATAAATAGAAATGGAAAAACGTGAAGAACTATTTGCCGGTAAAGCAAAAACCGTTTACACCACAGACGATTCGGACAAACTGGTGCTGTTTTTTCGTAATGACACTTCGGCCTTTGATGGTGAAAAGATTGAGCAGCTTGATCGCAAAGGCATGGTCAACAATCGGTTTAATGCTTTTATTATGCAGAAGCTTGAAGAGGCCGGGGTTCCGACTCACTTTGAAAGTATCATTAGCGATCAGGAGTCGCTGGTAAAACGTCTGGATATGTTACCCATTGAGTGTGTGGTCAGGAATATTGCTACCGGTAGTCTCGTCAAGCGACTCGGTGTAGAAGATGGGCTGGAACTGGTCCCGCCTACCTTTGAATTCTTTCTGAAAAATGACGAACTGCATGATCCCATGATCAATGATTATCACATCATTTCCTTCAAATGGGGTACACAGGAAGAAATCGAAAAGATGAAGGAACTGACCTTCAAGGTCAATGATGTCCTGAAGCAACTGTTTCTTGATGCCGGTATGCTGTTAGTCGATTACAAGCTGGAATTTGGTCGCTACCAGGGGGGGTTGTATCTGGGCGATGAATTCACACCCGATGGATGTCGTTTGTGGGATGCAGATACCCGTAAAAAGCTGGACAAGGATCGCTTTAGACAGGGGCTTGGTGGTGTCGTCGAGGCCTATGAAGAAGTGGCCCATCGGCTTGGAGTCGAATTGCCATAATCTATTGATATTTTTAGTAATTGGTCAAAAAATAGCCCGTTCTAACTAAAACGGGCTTTTTTTATGGAAATTAGTTCGCCAAATTTAAGTTTCTATTTATTAAGCCGATATTTTCAGCAGGACCCAGGTGGGAGTAATTTTGCGCCTGGTATTAGGAAAATCAACAGGTTAGTGGAATAGTTATGCTTAATAAACTCTTGTCTGCCTTGTCAGTCTTTAAAATTCGTACCCGCATTCTTGTCAGCGTCGGTGTGGTCCTCGTTATGCTGGTCTTTGTCGCCGGTGATTCCATATATGGTCTATCACGCACCAAGAATGACGTAAAAGACGTGGTTGAAGTCCGTCAACCGGTTGCGATTGCCTCCTTGCAGCTGGCCAACGCCCTGGACAGTGCTAATGCCTCGCTGGGTTTTTACCTGACAAGTCATGAAGACAACTATAAGCAAAACTATGATCAGGCACTCGACGAACTGAACCAGGGGATTGAACGGTTAAAGGCGATGCCGGCGGTGATGAATGACCCAGACACAGCCAATCTGGTGGCACAGATTGAAGGTAAAGTGAGTAGTTATACAGGCTACCATGACCGAATGATCGAACTCGTGCAGGATCCTGGTAAAAACCAGCCGGGGATCGCCTTTTCGGCCTCGAAAATGGCGCCTGTCGCCGCTGAAATTCAGCAGATGCTGACCCAGATGCTGACCTCGGAAGATGCTGAGGCGGAAGCGGGCCTGGACAGAAAAAGATTACTTTATCGTATGTCAGAGATGCGGCAAAAGTGGATGAACATTCTGATCAACAACCGCGCCTTTATTGCCTTTCGTACCATGGACAATGTCACCAATATCGAGCTGTTTCGCGAAGGATTTGCACATGATATTGAAAGGTTACAGGAAGCCAGCGACATCCTGACCTTTGAGCAAATGGAGGCCGTAGAAAAAATTAGTGAACTCCAGGAGAAATATTTTGCTTTGCAGGAAGAATTATTGAAGGTGCATGGTAGCGAGAAATGGCGGACCGATTCTTATTTATTACGTACCGAAATCGGCCCCTTAGTCGCGGATATCAAAACCGATATCAGTAAACTGGTGGAAACACAGACTGCCGCCTCTGCCGCAATTAGTGCAGAGCTTCTCGATTCCGTTGATACCACCACGGCGAATGTCATCTTTATTTCGATTCTCAGTATCATCGTGGGTCTTCTCGGAAGTTGGTTGCTGGTGGTGATGATCTCAAAACCGCTTAATTATATCGTTGCTGCGATGCGTGATATCGCCGAAGGTGAAGGTGACCTGACTAAGCGCCTGAATGTACGTGGTCGTGATGAGATCGCACAAATGTCTTCGGCCTTCAATCAGTTTACTGACAAGGTACAAAGTATTATCAGCCAGGTGGCCGGCTCAACCTCACAACTGGCTGCTGCTGCTGAAGAGATGTCTGCGATTGTGGATACCACCAAGAGTGGCATCGAACAGCAACGTACCGAAACGGATCTGGTTGCCACGGCAATGAATGAAATGGTTACGACTGTACAAGAAGTGTCGGCCAATGCAAGTAATGCGGCAAGCCAGGCATCCACGGCTAACGATCAGGCACAAAATGGTAAAGAGACCATCAATCGTACGATTCAGTCAATTGAAGCACTCGCGGACGAAGTGAGTAAGGCCTCGACAGTGATTGATGGCCTTGAGCAGGACAGTGAGGCAATCGGCACCGTGCTGGATGTGATCCAGGGTATTGCGGAACAGACCAATTTGTTGGCGCTCAATGCGGCTATCGAGGCGGCCCGAGCCGGTGAGCAGGGGCGTGGATTTGCCGTTGTCGCCGATGAAGTACGTAGTCTTGCCAGTCGTACCGCTGATTCAACCCAGGAAATTCAAAGTATTATTGAAAAACTACAGTCCGGAGCCAAGGATGCCGTGTCTGTGATGCACAGTGGTAGGACCCAGGCGGAAGCCAGTGTCAAACAGGCCGGAGAAGCCGGTGATGCCCTTGAGGTAATCACAACGGCAGTCAGCGACATTTCAGATATGAATACTCAGATCGCCAGTGCCGCAACCCAACAG
>JASFLV010000012.1:0-17077 GCA_050117915.1 Thioalkalispiraceae bacterium
TGATAGCCCTTGATGGCCGCCGCCATGGCCAGGGCGATGCCGGTATTGCCACTGGTTGCCTCAATCAATGTGTCACCCGGTTTAATCTCGCCCCGCTCTTCCGCGCGACGAATCATGCTCAATGCAGGACGATCTTTAACCGAACCGGCCGGATTATTACCTTCGAGTTTTACTAATATATTGTTTGAAGACTCACCGACCAGGCGCTGCAGGCGCACCAATGGTGTGTTGCCAATGAAATTTTCAATTGTGGGGTAAACATTCACCGTTTGACTAGACCTATACATTCAGATATTGCATTATTCTAACAGAATTCATTAAATATCATACGCATAAGAAGAACATGACGAAGGTTATCGATTATCAACTGGCTCTCGAGCAATCAGAAGGTAGCGAAGAGCTTGCCAAAGAATTATTCAGCATGCTGCTCACCGAACTGCCAGGATTGCAACAAAAATTGAATCTTGCGGTGAAAGAGAATGATCTACAGGCCTGCTGGGATCATGCACATAAGATCTATGGTTCAACCTCCTATTGCGGGGTCCCGGCTTTAAGAGAGGCCGCACAAATCATGGAGGAAGCAGTTAAAGATGCGGACCTGGGCAAAGTTGAGGAAAATTTCACCGCCTTGTCTGCTGAGATAGAACGACTACTTGAACAAGGTCAACCTGCCCTGGCCGATAGCTGGACTAAATAGCCTGCTGACCTCCAGTTCGTGCCTCCAGCATAAGGCGCTTCATACTTGAAACAGCTTCTGGGAACCCGGTAAAGATTGATCTGGCCACGATTGCATGACCAATATTAAGCTCCTGAATGTCCGCTATGGCGGCAATCTCAGTAACATTATGATAATCCAGCCCGTGCCCTGCATTGACCTGGAGACCTGCATTTACCCCCGTCTCTACTGCCTTGACGATGCGAGTCAGCTCAGCCTGTTTGGCTGAGGCAGAAGCAAACTCTGCAAAATGGCCTGTGTGAATTTCTATAACCGGTGCACCGCATTTTGCGGCAGCTTCAATTTGGGCTGGCTCAGCATCGATAAACAATGAGACGCGCACCCCCGCCTCGGCTAGCACAGTGCACGCATGTTTGACCTTATCGATCTGGCAAAGTACATCAAGTCCACCTTCTGTTGTTAATTCCTCACGTCTTTCAGGAACCAGGCAACAATCTGCAGGTTTAATCTTGCCTGCAATATCGAGCATTTCATCGGTGATCGCCATCTCGAGGTTCATTCGTGTGTTGAGCATATCCTTTAGCATATAGACATCGCGATCCTGGATATGACGACGATCTTCGCGAAGATGCAGTGTAATAGAATCAGCACCATGCTGTTCTGCTAATAATGCGGCATGCAAGGGCTCAGGATAGCGAGTTCCACGTGCCTGTCGGATAGTCGCAACATGGTCGATATTCACACCCAACAAGATTTGTTGTTTATTCATGCTCAGAGTATAAAAAAAGAAACTTAATGTGACAAAGAAAACTTGCTCTTGTGCAGAAAAAGTTCCCGGGTTTTCAATGGTCGCCCATCCAGGTGATATTCAAGGACGGTTCGTAACAAACGTTTGGCTTCACGCTTTTCATTTTCTGTTGAAACTGTGCGCTGAGCCAGCGCAAGGAGAGTCTTGCCTGATACCTCCAATGCAGATGATTTATTTCCGCTGGCGGGTATCACGCCAAGCTCCATATCATATTGATATTGTTTATCTGGCTGGACTGGTTCGCCTGAATGAAGATCCTGTTCCAGGCTGATACCATAACCAAGGGCTTCAAGCAGTTCAAGCTCAAAATATCTCAGGGTAAGTTCTGAATCATCCACATGCTGTAAATTATTTAAACATTGATGATATTGATCGAACAAACTCGCATGTGCCTCATGTTTGTGTAATAAATACATGATTAGTTCATTCAGGTAGAACCCGCTATAGAGAAGATCGCCCTGAAGTTTTACTGCACCAGAGACATTTTCAGCTTTATAAAGTGTTTTCATTTCGCTTCTCCCGCCCCAGGAGATGAATAATGGAAGAAAAGACTGTAATAGACCCTGAAAAGGTGAACCTGTACGTTTTGCTCCTTTGGCTACCAGGGTCACGCGGCCATTTTCACGTGTAAACATTTCAACGATAAGGCTGGTATTCTGGTAGGCACGACTGTGAAGCACATAGGCCTTATCCTGGTTTTGATTTGCCGATGGACTAGAACTCATCAACATAGCCTAATTGTTGAAGTGCACGCTCATCATCTGACCAGCCCTGGCGGACTTTAACCCACGTCTTGAGATGTACCTTTTTGTCGAAGAATGTTTCCAGCTCTGCACGCGCCTGGGTTCCTATTTTCTTTAGCCTTTCTCCACCTTTACCAATGACAATTGCCTTCTGATTATCCCGCTCAACCCAGATAATCGCATAGATGGTAAGCAATTTTTTTCTGTCATCATACTTCTCAATTTCCACTGTCGCTGCATAAGGAAGTTCATCACCAAGCGCACGTACAATCTTTTCCCTTATCATTTCAGCCGCAACAAATTTTGAACTGCGTGTCGTCAGTTGATCTTGCGGATAATGCGCTTCGGATTCCGGCAGGTTCTTACGAATACTATCCAGCAATTCAGTTAGCTGGAGATTTTTATTAGCCGCTATTGGTAGAACATCAGCAAATTGATATTTAGAAGAAAGCTGTTCAAGATAGGGAAGTAATTTCTGTTTATCTTTAACTAAATCAATTTTATTGACCGCCAACAGGACAGGGCATTGGCTATTTTTAATGTGCGAAAGTACGATCTCATCCTCATCCGTCCATTGCAAAGCTTCCACAACAAACACAATTACATCCATGTCTGGAATGAGACTTTGCGCCGCGCGATTCAAGTAGCGATGTAATGCCTGGCGGCCACCTTTATGTAACCCAGGGGTATCCACAAATATATATTGCGTGTCTTCTGTCGTTTTAATCCCAAGGATTTGGTGACGAGTAGTCTGGGGTTTTCGCGAGGTGATTGATAACTTTTGCCCCAGCAAATGATTTAATAACGTCGACTTACCTACATTGGGTCTACCCAACAAAGCAATATATCCACATTTAATAATTTGTTTCATTCGTGACTCTTTTCGACATAACAATATTGATTTTCATTAACCGGACTCAAATTTTTCTCAGTCATCCTGTTCAAGTTCCTGTAACATACGTCTGGCAGCCACCTGCTCCGCCTTGCGCCGGCTATTGCCTGCACCCTGGGTCGATTTATTTAAGACAGGTACATGGCATGCAACCTCGAATGTCTGGTTGTGCGCTTTCCCACTGGTACTCAAGATTTCATAAACGGGTAAATCCTGACCTTGCGCCTGTAAATATTCCTGTAATCGAGTCTTTGGATCCTTCAGGTCGACATTGATATCAGCATTCTGTAGCCGTTCACTGAACATTCTCAGCACAAACTGTTGTGCAGGTTCATAACCTTGATCAAGATAGATAGCCCCTATAATTGACTCAAATACATCGGCCAAAATCGATTCTCGGCGAAATCCACCACTCTTCAATTCTCCGCTCCCAAGGTTCAGAAATTCACCTAACTCCAGCTGCTTGGCCAGTTTTGATAATGTTTCTCCTTTGACCATGCTGGCTCGCAGACGACTAAGCTTGCCTTCACTGGCATCTGGAAATCGATGGTAAAGATTATCTGTGATGATTAAATTCAGGATCGCATCACCCAGAAACTCCATGCGTTCATAATGCTGCTTATTCGCACTACGATGGGTTAACGCGATTTCAAGAAATTTTGGATCTTTAAACTGGTAGTCTAGGCGTTTACAAAGAACGGAATAATCAGACATTAGTTATTTTAATCAATAATCACAGACTCTTGGTATACCAGCACCATATGAAGATTGCCAAAAAGCTGACGACGTGCCTCATAGTTAACTTCAACGATTGTCCCTTCCCGGCTCCTGGAGATACTTACATCCTGAGCAGTGACATCATTTACCATGTTTACATCTAGTCGCTTCATGAGGAGCGTACGGATTTCCCTGCCCGACTTGCCTTTAGCCTTTGAGTCGTTAGCTAATGAATGAAGTGAAGAGGTAACCTTAAAGCTGTCCAGATACAGTGGAATTAACTTAATACCCACAATCGCAAATACCAGAACCAGTAACAGGACTAATAACCAGCCGATTGCGGTCATCCCCTGTTGTTTCTTCATATTGTACATAGTGCTCACCTTAGTAAAACTGAATCATTCAAGCTGACAAGTATGGTTATCCTGTCTAATTCTAGCCTCTCTTGCGCCAGGAAAAAAGCCAAATATAATCAGTCAGTTACTCAATTATTGTGCCAATTCTATGCCATTGTGATGGCCATTCATCCTGTTTCTTGTGCATCCAGATCATAAACGCACGTCCCTTGAGATTCTCATCAGGTACGAAGCCCCAAAAGCGGCTATCCCGACTGTTATCACGGTTGTCGCCCAATACGAAGTAGCTTTCTTCAGGCACCACGAACTCCCTTGACGCGACCCGGTTGACACCGGGCAAATGCAACACATTATGTGTTACATCGCCAAGCTTCTCTTTAAATTCCTGATAGCGAGGGTCTTTTGTATACCTTCCCAATGGTTGCAAATCAACAAGTTCGCCATTTACATAAATAGTCTTGTCTTTATAGGTAACAACATCGCCTGGGAGCCCAACTACCCTTTTAATATAATCAATTTCTGGATTCTCAGGATAACGAAATACAATCACATCGCCTCTTTCCGGACTTCCCAGATCGACTAATTTATAGTAACCAAGCGGTGAACGTAACCCGTATGAAAACTTGTTTACCAGAATATAGTCACCGGCCTCGAGCGTAGAAAGCATCGAACCAGAAGGAATTTGAAAAGGTTCAACCAGGAAACCCCTGACAATAAGCACAATGAAGAAAACCGGAAACAGGAAACGCGAAAACTCAACCAACAGCGGCTCAGTCCGTTCTTTTTTTCCAGCTTTGGTCGATTCTGTATCCGTAATCTGTTCAGCAGTTGCAGCATCATTGGGTTTATTTTTCATCTTGTTAAACAGGACATACGCCCCCCAAATAGCACCTGTCACCAATGACAAAACAGCAAGAATCGCGGTGAAATCTACATTCATTTTTCTCTCCCCACATTTAAAACCGCCAAGAAAGCATCTTGTGGTATTTCAACTTTACCAACTTGTTTCATACGTCGTTTTCCTGCCTTTTGTTTTTCTAGTAGCTTGCGTTTCCTTGAAACATCACCGCCGTAACATTTCGCTGTCACATTCTTGCGTAATGCTTTTACATTGGTACGGGCGATAATTTTAGCGCCGATCGCGGCCTGTATTGCTACATCAAACATTTGCCGAGGAATCAGTTCTTTCATCTTGTCGGCAAGCTCTCTACCTCTACTTTGTGACTGCTCTCTGTGCACGATGGTGGACAGCGCATCTACTTTATCACCATTAATTAAAATATCCAGTTTCACCAGATCTGCCGCCTGAAAACGTCTGAATTCATATTCCAGAGAGGCATAGCCACGACTGGTCGATTTCAGTCGATCAAAAAAGTCGAGAACTATTTCATTCATGGGTAATTCATAACTAAGCGAAACCTGATTACCTAAATATTGCATGTTTTTCTGAACCCCGCGCTTTTCGACACACAGGGTAATTACATTGCCCACATAATCCTGTGGCACAAGGATATTAGCAACAACGATCGGCTCCCGGACTTCTTTTATAAAAGCGGGTTCTGGAAGTGCAGCCGGGTTATCGATCTGGATTACCTCACCTGAGGTCGTTTCCACTTCGAAGACTACAGTTGGCGCTGTAGTAATCAGATCGAGGTCATATTCCCGTTCAAGCCGCTCCTGGATGATCTCCATGTGCAACATACCCAAGAAGCCACAACGAAATCCAAAGCCAAGGGCCTGGGAAACTTCCGGCTCATAAAACAATGCGGCATCATTCAGTTTTAGCTTTGCCAGCGCTTCTCTAAAATCCTCGTAATCATCCGCACTCACTGGATAGAGGCCGGCGAATACCTGTGGTTTGATCGGTTTGAAACCGGGCAATGCCTCCTGAGCAGGGTTGTCTACTGAGGTAATGGTGTCTCCCACTGGTGCTCCGTCCACTTCCTTAACACCTGAGATTAAATAACCAACCTCACCTGCGGATAATTCATTTCTCTCTACTCGTTTGGGAGTAAAAATACCAACTGCATCCACTTGATAGTTTCTTCCCAGTGACATCATGGTGATTTTCTGGCGCTTACGCAGAACCCCTTGTTTTACCCTGACCAGTGACACCACTCCCAGGTAATTATCGAACCATGAATCAATAATCAAAGCCTGCAACGGCGCCTCGGGATCGCCTGTGGGGGGTGGAACATGTTTAACCAACTGGTAGAGTAATTCCTCTATTCCGAGCCCGGTTTTTGCACTGACCCGACAGGCATCTTTTGCATCAATACCAATGATTTCTTCGATTTCCTGGAGAACTCGCTCAGGCTCAGCAGCGGGTAAATCGATTTTGTTTAGCACCGGTATGACTTCCAGGCCTTGCTCAATGGCTGTATAACAATTCGCCACGCTTTGTGCCTCTACCCCTTGCGAGGCATCGACTACTAGCAATGCGCCTTCGCAGGCAGCTAACGAGCGGGAGACCTCATAGGAGAAGTCCACATGCCCTGGGGTATCAATGAAATTGAGGTGGTATGTTTCGCCATCAGGGGCCTTATAATCCAATGTGACGCTTTGAGCTTTGATAGTAATCCCTCGTTCGCGTTCTAAATCCATGGAATCCAGCACCTGCTCAGCCATTTCCCTTTCGGTCAAGCCGCCACAGATCTGAATAAACCGGTCAGCGATTGTGGATTTACCATGGTCTATATGCGCAATAATGGAAAAATTTCGAATATTTTGCAGGTTACTCAAATTAGGTCCTCGTTAACTTCCTCATAGAAAAAGGCGCTTACACAGCGCCTTATCATTCTGAGCGTATTTTAACTCACTTTTAGTCTCGGCAATAAGGGGAAACTTTGTCTGGATCGAAGAAAAACTCGCACACCAGCTTGTCGTCGATGACTAATACCGGGACTTTATGGCCATACAGCGCTAACCACTCGTTGCTGCTGTCAACATCCTTAATCTGGACTGGCAATGACTGCTTTTTATTGAATACGGCTAATTCTTCGATAAAATTTTCGCAAAGATGGCAGCCATCACGAATAAACAATATTGCTTCAATCGCCCCTAGTCCTCCAGTTTTATCGCCAGGAAGATCGGTGATGATTGACGCTGAATCAGGATTGGCAAGGATTTATTCGCCGGTAGCTTATCTAGCAAGCTGGAAAATTGCTTGGTATTTTTAATATCTTTATTGTTGATTTTCAAAATCACATCACCAGGCCTGATTCCGGCATCTCGGGCTGGACCACTCTTGACCTGGGTCACCAGGACACCACCCGTCGGCACATTCAGGGAACTACGTTGTTCACTGGTTAAATCCTCAATTACGGCACCGATTCGGTTAACTTTCGACGGCTTTTCAGGTTTAGATTGTGCCAGTTCGTCTTCACTGGGTAATTCTGCAATGGTGACTGATAACGTTTTCGTTTTGCCTTCACGAATAACTTTCACCTTCACACGCGTACCCACGGGGGTAGAACCAACAGCAATAGGTAAATCAGAGGATCGATGAATGGTCTTGCCATCAAATTCGATGACGACATCACCTACCTTGAAGTCGGCCTTCGAGGCAGGCGAATTCTCCATGATGCGCAATACAACTGCGCCCATGGGTTTTTCCATTCCAAACGATTCAGCAAGCTCACGATTTACATCCTGGATAAGAATGCCTAACCAGCCACGTGATACACGCCCCTTGTCTTTAAGTTGCTCCACAACGTCGATAGCGACGTTAATTGGAATCGCAAAGGACAGGCCCATAAAGCCACCGGTACGGCTATATATCTGTGAATTTATCCCAATGACCTCTCCATCCAGGTTAAACAACGGGCCCCCGGAATTACCAGGATTAATTGCGACATCCGTCTGGATGAAGGGCACATAATTTTCACTCGGCAGGTTACGGCCTATCTGGCTAATGATTCCCGCTGAGACAGTATTGTCAAAACCAAAAGGTGAGCCGATCGCCATGACCCATTCCCCTACTTTCAGAGTCTCAGAGTTACCCAGCTTCACCGTCGGCAGATCTTCTGCTTCAACCTTCAATAACGCCACATCGCTTCGCGCATCGGTGCCAATGAGCTTTGCTTTCAATTCACGTCGATCTGTCAAACGAACAATGATTTCCTCTGCTTCGCGCACAACATGATTATTGGTAATAATGTAACCGGATTCATCGATGATAAATCCGGACCCCAAAGATTGTGTATCAAACTCTTCTGGCGGACCGTCTTCACCGAAAAACTTTTTAAATAATTCACCCCAAGGTGAATTTTCGGGAAATTCGGGCATTTCCATGCCAGGAGGTAACGCATGACTACGAGAAACTTTCTGGGTTGTACTGATGTTTACAACAGAGGGGCCAACTTTTTCTACTAAATCAGTAAAATCTGGTAATGTGCCTGCCTTGCCGATTGGGATCAGCAGGGTGAATAAAGACATAGTAAAAACTATGGCAGCTAGTATCTGTTTAACTTCTAAACGCATTTAACACCTTTTTACAAAGACTTAATTTGTCTCAACATGAAACGGAGACGCTTTCATATCTGTAAGCGTCGCTTTCTTTAATATAACCGGTTGGTAACGTTGATTATGTATATGCCTCTTGCTTGACTTTCTGATATAGATAAATGCAAGCAACAAGCAAATAAAACTTGAGACGATTATTCCGGTTTGTCCAATTTTTATTCCCGGCAACCAATTATCCAGCAACTGCATAAAGGCTGCCCCACCAAACATCATAACCAGCGGAAACAGATACATGATAAGTGCGCTTTTAATCAGGACGCTTTCATGAATACCTAAAACAACCACATCACCCTTTTCGGCTTTGACAGGATTTAAAACCCTCAATTGTGAGAATTTATTACCCAGAACCTTTGAAAATACATTTGTTCCACAACCTTTATTAAGACTACATTGCCCACACGTGGATTCGCGCTGTACTTTGACATACGCGATATCATCGTGTGTATCGATAACCATTGCTGTTTGTTCGATCATTTCGCTTTGTATTCTACTGACTCTGTAATCATCTGAACCGTTATGCGTGGCACCTCACCCACCGCAGTGATATGGTGGTCCTGCAGTAAGCGGCCATAAGCATTGACGGCACCCATTCGAGAAGCACCAACCAGGTTTGGCATATTTTTTTGATACTTTTCAATAAATACAGATACAGATGCGAGGCCATCAGTGAAGACTAATTGCCGAACAATTTTTTGATTCGGCATATGGTGCCGACGTCGCATATCATTAGTAAATCCAGCAGGCAATGAGCCTACCACCCATTGCTGACTGGCCATATCTGCAGTATTGACTGGATCCTCACCTTTTGCCTCATGCCAGGTATATTTCTCTCCTGACACTGTTGGTTTTAACATCTCCTCTGGCACCGTGTCGAGAAATTCAATTTCTGTAAACATGAACTGTTCAAGCAGATTCCCACGTTTATCCACCAAATGGGTCTTTAGTAGCAGGCCTGTCTGATAATCAACCCACAGCTTATGCCCATAACGATATTGATCATTCGGTGAAATCACAATCTTTTGTGCAATTCGGCCTGCGACATTTTCCAGCCTGTCCAGTGAAAATTGATAATAACGACTCAAATTTTCTATGGTTACAGGGAACACAGGGGGAAATTGTTGTTCCGGTCGGCCTTTTTCCACTACAACGGATTTACTGTCAGGCAAGATGCAGGTGACCGAGCCTTTGCTGCGAATAACTTCACGCCCGACGCCATCCAGAGAAATAAGCCTTTCTTGTTCACCCTCTTCATTTGCCGCATGAATAATGCGCATTAGGGTTAACTGGTTATCCTGTTGATAGACGAACTTGCCCGTGTAATTGGAGGTGTGCGCTGCCTGATGCATTTTCTGCAACCAGGTTTCTACTGACGATGCATTCTCCGCTAACACAACGGCGGGTAAAAATAACGATAATGCAATGTAGACCCAGTTATATTTCAAGCATTACTCCTCAGCTTGAAGAACGGTAGCCGGTGAGTCCACAGGCTGCCCGGCGGGGAAACTGGCGATGCGGGTATAAGGTAACATTCCCTTCATTCTGCTACTTGCAGAAAATTCGGTATGACTAACCAGGTAACCATTAAGCTTCTGCTGGACTTCTGATGTCACCCGCAGCGGTTTATCCGTGATCGGCCCTACTGCAACCGTCGTGTCGGTGACTTTTGTCGGTGAAAAATCACCCACGACTAAAATAGCGACCGCCGCAACCGTTGCCGCTACAGCTAATCCGGCAACCTGCTTCATAATCTTGGGTGTTTTAAGCCAAGTCTTGGGCACGATTAACGTTGCCTCTTGATCAAGTGCAGCATGGACTTTGCTTGCCAGTTGATGCGAACCATCAGCATAGCGATTATTCAAAACATCACTGATCAGGCTATAACGTGTCATCTTGGCACGAATTTCAGGATCACGTGCAGCCTGCTCGATAATGGCAGGACTATAATTTTCATTATCGATAAACGCCGAAATTTCTTCTTTCATTTCATCTTTCATCATACACCTCATTTGATACCAATCCCCGGGTATCCCTAATGTATCTCAATATCTAACCTTACCTTATTAGTGGTTTTAATTTTGCATCGATTGCCTCGCGTGCCCGAAAAATTCTCGAGCGTACCGTCCCTATAGGACAATCCATGGCTTCGGCAATCTCTTCATAACTCATATCTTCAAGTTCTCGTAATGTAATAGCGGTCCGTAAGTCTTCCGGTAAAGCCTCAATGGCTGAAAAAATAACATTCTGTATCTCATCTCTTAACATCATGCTTTCCGGTGTAGAGTTTTCCTTTAATGCTGACGGACCTTCATATTGTTCAGCCTCAGTTGCTTCCACATCATCACTGGGTGGTCGACGACTTTGGGCGACCAAGTAATTCTTTGCCGTGTTAATTGCAATCCGATATAGCCATGTATAAAACGCGCTATCACCACGAAAATTTGGGAGAGCACGGTAAGCTTTGATGAATGCCTCCTGGGCCAGGTCCATTGCTTCGACCGGGTCGTGTAAATAACGGCTAATCACATTGACAATCCGTGACTGGTATTTAATCACCAGAAGATCAAAAGCCCGTTTGTCACCTGACTGAACGCGTTCGACAAGTTTCTGGTCATTCTGGCGCTCACTCATCCGACGGCTACCTTTAGCGACTGTCCGCCAGTCCCGTCCTGTGCCATACTTATATGACAAAGCGTATTAGGTTGAGTTCGCAAGGCGATGGAATTTTTGGTTAAATTTACTACCAACTGTCTTATTTTCCCGGCGGGCTAGATAAAAGACTATTGTAAAACGAATACAATTTGCTGAAAAACCACTAAATCCATTGAGTTATACCTGATTTCTCAGCGCAAGGCTAAAAAACAAATGTCCGGACCCCGAATTCACGCAGATATCCTCTTAATTGGCGGTGGCGCCGCGGGTCTCAGCCTAGCCCTGAGGCTTGCCGATAACCACACTATCGCATTGATTTCAAAAGGAAAACTGGAGGAAGGCAGCAGTTTCTATGCGCAGGGTGGGATTGCTGCAGTGCTCGACCAGGAGGACAGCCTCGAATCTCACATCAATGATACCCTCGCCGCCGGAGCCGGACTTTGCGACCCCGAGGTCGTCAAGTTTGTCGTTGAACGTGGAAAACAGAATATCGAGTGGCTGATCGAGCGTGGCGTCCCCTTCACAAAAAAGGTCGCCGATCACCCACAGAGCGGCTATCACCTCACCCGCGAAGGGGGCCACAGTCACCGACGCATCATTCATGCCGCTGATGCCACTGGACGCGCACTGACCACCACCCTTGCCAACCAGGCCAAGGCACACCCAAATATCCAGATATACGAACAGCACAATGCAGTCGATTTAATCACCGCCAGCAAGTTGGGCTATGATGAAAATCGATGCCTGGGCGCTTATGTGCTGGATATAAACACACATCTGGTCAAGGTGTTCCATGCCAACCACACCGTGTTGGCAACGGGGGGAGCCAGCAAGGTCTATCTGTATACCAGTAACCCGGATACCGCAACTGGCGATGGGATTGCGATGGCATGGCGAGCAGGCTGCCGTGTCGCCAACCTTGAATTCAATCAGTTTCATCCAACCTGTCTATACCATCCTCAGGCCAAGGCATTTTTGATTACCGAGGCACTCCGGGGTGAAGGGGCCATCCTTAAATTACCAGACGGTCGGCCCTTTATGAAAGATTTTGATGAACGTGCCGAGTTGGCGCCACGCGATATAGTCGCACGCGCCATAGACCATGAGATGAAACGCCTGGGTAGTGAGTATGTATTACTCGACATAAGCCATAAACCGGCGAAATTCATCCGTACACACTTCCCGACTGTCTATACACGATGTCTTGAGTTTGGTTATGACCTGACAAAAGAGGCAATCCCCGTCGTGCCTGCAGCACACTATACATGCGGTGGTGTCATGACCAATTTACACGGACAAACGGATATCGCTGGACTTTATGCGATTGGAGAAGTTGCCTTTACTGGTTTGCACGGAGCAAACCGAATGGCAAGCAATTCCCTATTGGAATGTCTGGTGTTTGCTGAATCAGCAAGTGAATATATCAATACTTATCGCAATGAACGACTATTTAACGTCAAGATACCTGATTGGGATGAATCAAGGGTAACCGATTCTGATGAAGAAGTGGTTGTTACCCACAACTGGCATGAACTGCGTCGGTTTATGTGGGACTATGTCGGTATCGTACGTACCAACAAACGTATGCAACGCGCATTAAGCCGGGTCAATTTGCTCCTGCACGAGATCGACGAATACTATGGGAACTTTAGGATCACCAATGA
The DNA here is from genome assembly GCA_050117915.1 of Thioalkalispiraceae bacterium. Classification (GTDB taxonomy): domain Bacteria; phylum Pseudomonadota; class Gammaproteobacteria; order UBA6429; family Thiohalophilaceae; genus SZUA-24. The sequence continues at coordinate 13,030 of JASFLV010000012.1, forward strand.
CCTGCTTGAGCTACGTAATCTAACCGTTGCAGCCAGGCTAATTATTCAATCAGCTTTACAACGAAAAGAAAGCCGTGGCTTACATTATACTCTGGACTATCCTCAGACCAATGAGGACGTCCCTCCTCAGAATACAATCCTGATCCCTCCCAAACATCAACTCGCATCGGTAGGCAGGATCGCCTCACCATGAAAGTATTTTAATCTGACCTTAAGTCGGCGAAACGTCTCAGTATCGATTTGATCATTAAAAATTAGTAACTGGCGGCTATCTCTGCCTGCCTTTAAATTGACTACGACAAACCAGGCAGTAACAAGATTACCCGTAGCAGGTTGCCACGACCTATCTCCATCACTGGATTGAGATAACCAATCACCTTCCTTCAGCCAAACAAAACTTTCTCTTTGCTTATCCAGGAAAGTACGCAATGCCTTGTAAGCACTAAAAATGACATAGGCCATAAATATGGCTTTTATAAACAAGGGAATTGAGGAAGGCAGGTAGATGGCAATCACTGCCAGCAGGTGCAGAAAAGCCTGAAATCGCAAAAACAGTCTTGAGGATTTAAGCTTCAGGCGTAATGGCATATCGAATCCGTTCGATAACATTGTTTACATCCTTGTCGATTGATTTTCCATTCCCAAAAAAATAATCAAATAACAACTGATCTGGAAATTCTAATATATCCTTAAAAACGTTTTTTTCCCGTTCATCCAGTTTTGTATAGTGCTGTTCGACAAACTCACCAAGCAATGCATCCAGTTCCAGCATGCCACGGCGACATTGCCAGCGCAAACGGGACAATTCATTCGTAGATGGCATTTCAGTCATTAGCTTAGACCATCTCCTTGATCATCATCTGCTTAATATGATGAATCGCTTTGGTAGGGTTTAACCCCTTCGGACAGACATTGACACAGTTCATTATAGTATGACAACGAAACATTCGGTACGGGCCATCCAGTTCCTGAAGTCTTTCATCAGTCGCCTGATCACGGCTATCTGCCAAAAAGCGATAAGCCTGTAGTAATGCAGCTGGCCCCCGGAATTTATCTGGATTCCACCAAAAAGACGGACAGGCTGTAGTGCAACAGCCGCATAAAATGCATTCATATAAGCCATCTAACTTATCCCGCTGTTGTGGAGTTTGCTGAAGCTCCACTTCCGGCATAGGATCTTTGACAATCAGATAAGGCTTGACGGCTCGGTAGTGTTGAAAGAATTGCGTCATATCCACGACCAGATCACGAATTACCGGCATTCCTGGGACCGATCTTACCGTAACAGGTTGTTTAAGCTCTGATAATGGAGTAAGACAACCCAGACCATTTTTACCATTGATATTTAACGCATCCGATCCGCATACCCCTTCTCCACATGAATGCCGGAATGTCAGAGTCTCATCCTGTTCTTTTAGCTTTAATAAGGCATCACGCAGCATCATCCCAGGCTCAACATCATCAAGCTGAAATTCCTGCATATACGGTTGTTTGTCTATTTCCGGGTTATAACGCTGTATTTTGAATTTCATAATAACTTCTATCTTAATCAGGTTCGAATCTTTTACTATCGTACTCAGAAATTTGATACTTTAGTAAACACGTTCTTTAGGTGGAAAAGTGTCAACCGACATTGCCTTTAAACGTACAGGTTTGTACTCGATACGATTATCCTTTTTATAATATAGGCTATGTTTCAACCAATGTGCATCATCCCTGTCTGGATAATCGATCCTCGAATGCGCGCCACGGCTTTCGTGCCGGCTGGCAGCAGAGGCCACTGTTGCAATCGCAAGTTCTACCAGGTTTTCCAATTCGAGCGCTTCGATTCTTGCAGTATTAAATGTCTTGCTGTGATCCTGCAGGCGAACATCCTGCAAACGTTCCTGGAACCTCTTGACTTTTTGCAGGCCTTCATCAAGCACATCCTGTGTTCGAAATACACCGCAGTATTCTTCCATCACCGTTTGTAACTCTGTCTTTATCTTTGCGACACTCTCACCCTCACCCTTCTTGTCCCAACGAGCCAGTCTTTGCATGGCCATTTCAATACTGTCTTCTGCCATAGGACGGTGATAACGATTTTCCTTTAAGTAATCAATGATGTGATTACCTGCGGCGCGACCAAACACCACAATATCCAGTAGTGAATTGCCACCCAGGCGGTTTGCACCATGAACAGAGACGCAGGCACATTCGCCGACAGCATAAAGACCTTGTACTGTCTCCTCACCTTGCTCAATTGGCACAATAACCTGCCCCACTCTGTTAGTGGGAATACCGCCCATCGTGTAGTGGGCTGTCGGAAAAACCGGAATTGCCTGTTCTGCAGGATCGATACCAAGAAAAGTCTGCACCATTTGACTGATACCAGGTAATCTTTTGGCAAGTACCTCTTTGCCAAGATGATCAAGCTTCAACATAACGTGATCGTTGTTAGGGCCGCAGCCACGACCTTCGCGGACTTCGGTAGAAATTGCACGACTCACCACATCACGGCTTGCCAGATCCTTGGCATGGGGTGCGTAGCGTTCCATAAAACGCTCGCCATCATTATTGACCAGGAAACCGCCCTCACCTCTGGCGCCTTCAGTAATCAACATCCCCCGTCCAGCGATTCCGGTTGGATGAAACTGGAAGAACTCCATATCTTCTAATGGAATACCGGCACGTAACGCCATCCCCAACCCATCACCGGTATTGATTCGCGCATTAGTATTTGTCCGGAACAACTGGCCTACACCACCTGTTGCCAATAAGGTACTCTTTGCTTCGATAACCAATGGTTCGCCGGTCTCAATTTCCAGCACAACTGCACCGAGGATCGTGCCATCTTCAGCGCGAATCAAATCGATCGCAAAATATTCATCAAAGAAGTGGGTTTTCGCCCTGATGTTCTGCTGGTAAAGGCTATGCAGAATAGCGTGTCCGGTTCTATCCGCTGCTGCACAGGTCCGAGCAGCCTGTTCACCTCCAAAATTCTGACTCTGCCCACCAAATGGCCGTTGATAGATCTTGCCGTTATCTAATCGTGAGAACGGAACCCCTTGATGTTCTAATTCATAAACAAGATGCGAAGCCGCCCGGCACATGTATTCAATCGCATCTTGATCCCCCAGGTAATCACTGCCCTTTACCGTATCAAACATATGCCAATGCCAGTTGTCAGGACTGACATTTGCTAATGCAGCATTCATCCCACCTTGTGCTGCAACGGTATGGGAACGGGTTGGAAAGACTTTTGATACAACAGCCACACTTGCCTCTGCCTGAGAGAGTTGTAAAGAGGAACGCAAACCACCACCGCCTGCACCTATCACAAGTACATCAAATTTACGTCTGGCTATACTCATATTTTGACCACACTATATAAAATCATACTAACCCATACTCCCATAGCAATGAGCAAGGCTGTTACAACTATCCAGAGAAAAAATCTAAGTGGAGACCATTTAATATAATCAATCAGAATATCCCGAATCCCTACCCAGGCATGATACAAAATAGAGAAGAAAAAGATCAGTGTTGCTATATTTGAAACTGGGTTGATGAATAATCGCTGCCAACTTGGGAAATCAACAACTGTTTGCGTGGACAGGTAAATTGCAAAGCCAATTCCATAGAGCAGCATATAAATAGCAGTAAGTCGCTGCAGTAGCCAGGTTCGCATTCCTTGGGCACGCCAACTCATACCCAGATCACATACCCTGCTATTAAAAATAGGATGACGCCTGAGATATTGACTACCCAGGCAAAAATTTTCGCCGGCGCCAGTGAAGTTGCGATATCAACTTCAGTTAACAAAAAACGAATACCCGCAAGTAAGTGGTGACCGATGGCCCAGGCAAGTAAAGTTAATATCACTTTGAATAATGGTGTTGAGAGCAGACTCTGTAGTTGTGCAAAGCTTGCACTATCACGCACGGATAGATTGAAACAGTAGATAAACAGCGGCACTGCTATAAATAGCAACGCGCCAGATACACGATGGGCAAAAGAATTCACCCCTGTCACAGGCAAGTGTATTCGTAAGAGGTTGAGAAACTTG
>JASFLV010000013.1:0-16787 GCA_050117915.1 Thioalkalispiraceae bacterium
TCTTCTTGCCCGGCGTGGATGTTCCGGCTCCGGGATCCCATACTGGTTCAGGTACATCGGTGTTGCAGGTGTGTGTTCCACCCACCACAGGCAGCCTTTTGGAAAGCCCGCCAACACGGGTAAAAAGACCTTCTTCTCCAATGACCAACTGCGTTCCATTAATTCACGTAAGTCGACCTCGTTGCCCATTGGATAATAAAAGGCAAAGCGCTGACCATTGGTAAATGCGCGTTGATTTTGCAGGTGGTTACAGATTTGCCAGGAAAGTGACTGGCACTGGCTATCGGAATATTTGGCGCGACGTTGTTTTAATTCGCTACGGATTTGCTGGCGTTTATCCATATCACTGTTTTAGCGCGTTCCAAACAAGCTGGTAAGGGTGGGTGTTTCCCGCTTGTACCGTTAAGACCTGTATCTTGAACCTGAGGTTCAAGGTGGGGGCATCACGGGTCAATCAGGCTTTCCGCTACATGGCGGACATGCACACATGGCCACAAGATACTGCCCCCTGGGAGTAAAATTAAGGCTCAAGAATATCCCGGTCGATCACGCATACCGCAGGAAACACCCAAAAACTTGTGAATTAGTATGACATTATAACAATGAAAACGATATGAAATTTGCGACAGATTTAAAGCCCTGCTGCGGCCCGAGCTGATATAAGTGTGACCGGGTTACGCCTCCAGTTCAAGCTGCCGACTTCGAAACAGCGCATCTTCAATCTTGGATTGAATGCTCTTGATCTGGTTTTCGACATCGGGCGTGCTCTTTCCGCCTCCTGACGAAGACTGGCTTAGCAAATCGTGGGCAATGTTGAGTGCCGCCATCACAGCGATACGGTCGGTACCTACCACCTTGCCAGAATCACGGATTTCCCGCATTTTGTCGTCCAGGTAGTCTGCCGCCGAGATCAAATCGGCTCGTTCATTTTCACCGCAGGCTATCAGATATTCCTTTCCCAGAATATTGATACTGACCGCTTTACTTTGTTCTTCACTCATTTTTCATGGCCTTTAGGCGATTAATCATGGAATCAACGCGGCTGCGGGCCTGCTCAGTTTTGGTAATCAGACTCTCACGTTCCTGTATCAGGTTGGTCTGGCTTTCACGCAGGGTCTTGTTTTCACTACGTAAACGCTCAACTGTCGAGATGAGTTCATCAACCCTGTCTTCAAGCTTTTTAATATCCAACACTCTCTCCAGACGTCTTTAGTGCTACAAGATCAAATATAGAGCGACTGGGTGATCGGGTCAACGGTGGAATACCCTTTGTTCATTGTGTCATTGGACAAATAAGCAGTTTGCTTTGATTTTGCAGCTTGCCAACGTATATATATGGTATCTTTCCAGATATTCCAAATTACCGATATCAGACGAGATAATCATGCAGGAATTCGACTACGATGAGATCACCTCGGCCCTGGAGCGTTATGGAATTGCCGCAGATGCTGCTGATTGCCAGGGTTCCATTACTGCCACTGCCTGTATGAATGGTCCAAGTGGATTTCAACTATGGCTGGAGTCCTATCTCGAGGAATTGCAGGACCGGGTCAATCAGGGTGATGCCCTGGCCAGGGAGACTTACACCCTGCTGCAAAAGCTGTATCAACAGGTTTGCCATCAGCTGGAAAATGGTGAATTTGATTACGCCTTATTATTACCTGATGATGATGTCGATCTCGAGTTACGTACCGAGGCCATGTCGCATTGGTGCCAGGGCTTCCTGATGGGATTGCGTTACAGTGGGGTAACGGATTTCAACAAATTTACCGGTGAACTGGGCGAAATCATTGATGACATTACTGAAATCAGCCAGGTTTCGGCCGGGCAGCTGGATTACTCAGAAGAAGAGGAACAGTCTTACGCCGAACTTGTCGAATACTTACGCGTCGGTGTGATGTTGTTTAACGAAACGCTCAACTCGCAGGTCAGTGACACAACACCATCAATCCATTGATGCCGAGAAAGTGAGACGCGTAAAGTGATATTCAGACTGTGATCCAGAGACCATGAACAAGCAAGAATTTATAAACCGCCGTAAACATCTAATGCAGATGATGGGGGATAATGCGGTTGCTATTTTACCTGCCGCGCCCATGCGTCTGCGCAACAGAGATGTAGAATACGCCTATCGTCCTGATAGCGATTTTTACTATCTATCCGGTTTTCCAGAACCCGAAGCCGTGGCCGTGTTGATCCCGGGGCGGGAACATGGTGAATATGTTTTATTTTGCCGTGAGCGCGATCCCAAGACAGAAACCTGGACCGGACGCATGGCGGGGCAGGACGGTGCGGTTGATCTCTATGGGGCCGATGATTCTTTTCCTATTGAAGATATCGATGACATCCTGCCTGGGATGCTGGAAAACAAACAACGTGTCTATTACACCATGGGTACGCACCCGGATTTTGATCAACGTCTGATCGGCTGGGTCAATCGCTTGCGTAAACAATCGAGGGCCGGGATTCATACCCCCGGTGAGTTCGTTTCCCTGGATCACCTGTTACATGACATGCGTTTAATCAAAAGTAGCCAAGAAATTAGGGCGATGCGTACCGCGGCCAAGATTTCGGCGGCGGCCCATTGTCGGGCGATGCAGATCTGTGAACCGGGAATGTATGAATACCAGATAGAAGGCGAGATCCTGCATAGCTTTAGCCAGCAAGGGGCACGGGAACCGGCGTATGCATCGATTGTCGGTGGCGGTGCCAATGGTTGTATCCTGCACTACACGGAAAATCGCGACAAGCTCAGGGCCAATGACCTATTGTTGATCGATGCCGGAGCAGAATACGATTACTACGCGGCGGACATCTCACGTACCTTTCCGGTCAATGGTAAGTACTCGAAGGCACAGCGGGCACTCTATGAGATCGCACTGGAGGCCCAACTCGCCGCCATTGAGATGGTCGAGCCTGGAAATCACTGGAACGAACCGCATGAGGTTGCGGTAGATATCATCACGGATGGGTTAATCAAACTGGGTCTATTGTCCGGTTCGAAAAAGAATGCCATCAAAAAAGAGAGCTATAAAAAGTTTTACATGCACCGTACCGGCCATTGGCTGGGTATGGACGTCCATGATGTCGGTGATTACAAGATCGAAGATGAGTGGCGTGTCTTTGAGCCGGGTATGACCTTGACCGTTGAACCAGGCATTTATGTTTCCGACCAACATTCGGAAGTGGCCAGGAAATGGCATAACATCGGCATCCGAATCGAAGATGATGTACTGGTGACCAAAACCGGTCATGAGGTATTGACGCACGGCGTCCCCAAACACCCTGATGAAATCGAAGCGCTGATGGCAGCGGGATCCTGAATAGTATGAATGACACAACTGATTTTGATGTTGCTATTGTTGGCGGCGGGCTTGTTGGGATAAGCCTGGCCTGTGCGCTTGGTCAGTTAAACCCGGCACCCAGAGTAGCATTGATCGAAGCACACGATTACTCCACGCTACCACCCCCCGGGTTTGATTCCCGCACTGTCGCGCTTTCTTTTAGTTCCAGGCAAATCTTTGCTGCGCTTGACCTCTGGTCATCACTGATCGATCGTGTCACACCCATCAATACTATTCATATCTCTGATCGTGGTCATCCTGGAATCACTCGTCTAAAAGCGCAGGAGCAAGCAGTAGAGTCACTGGGTTACGTGGTAGAGAGCCGGGTCTTAGGTGAAGTGCTGTTCAAGGCCATGCACCAGGCAGAGCATATCAGCCTGTTTGCCCCTGCACGTGTGACCGACCTGACGATTGAAGAGACGGCCGCCAGTCTGGAACTGGAGATCGACTATGGTGATATCGACATCGTCGATAACGCGCAAACGATTTCCGCGAAACTGATTGTTGCCGCAGATGGCACGGATTCATTTGTACGCAAACAGCTGGCTATTGCACAGCGGAGTTGGGACTATAAACAGTCTGCGGTGATTGCCAACGTGGCTACCAGTAAACCGCATAACAATATTGCCTACGAGCGCTTTACTGATTCGGGGCCGATGGCACTACTACCATTAGCGGCTTATGAGAATGATGCTCACCGCTACGGTCTGGTCTGGACAGTGCCACAAAACAATGTTGAGCGAATTATGGCAATGAGTGATGCCGAATTCAGCAAAGCCCTGGCCGATCGTTTTGGGCGTCGGGTGGGCGATTTTGTCCGTGTGGGCAAACGTACTGCTTACCCGCTGGGCCTGAGCCAGGTGGCGGAGCATGTCCGTCAACGCCTGGCGTTTATTGGCAATGCTGCCCACACTCTGCACCCGGTCGCTGGCCAGGGGTTTAATCTGGGTCTGCGTGATGTCGCTGCCCTGGTGGAAGTAATCAAGCAGGCCAGTGCAGAGCACAAAGATATTGGCAGCCTTGCGGTACTCGGAGAATATGCCCAGTGGCGAAGTAAAGATCATACGACAACCATGTTGTTTACTGATGCCCTGGTGAGAGTCTTTTCAAATAATTTTACCCCACTGGTGGTGGCGCGTAATGCAGGGCTGATGGCGATGGAGATGTTTGCGCCACTACGTAAGCGACTTACCCGACATGCCATGGGCTATATCGGTAAGGCTTCGATGCTGGCGCGTGGCCTGGGCTTATAAACTCGGGATCAAAAAAATAATCATGAAAAGTTCTGCGCGACAGTTTGATATCACCATCATCGGTGGTGGTCTGGTGGGCGCGACGCTGGCCTGTGCCTTGAGTAGGGGGGCGTTGGCTCGACCAGTAAACATCGCTATTGTTGATCCGCAGGATTTTACCTCCATACAGCCTGTCAGTCCCGCGACAGAGTTTGATGTTCGCGTTAGCGCGATTACCCGTGCCTCGCAGAATATTTTTACAGCGATCGGTGCCTGGCCATTAATGGCCGCGCAACGCATTTCTCCTTTTCGTCATATGCATGTCTGGGAGCAGGCGAATGTCAGTGAGATTCATTTCGACAGTGCTGAACTGAGTGAAGCCCAATTAGGCCATATTATTGAAAACCGGGTGATGTTGAGTAGTTTGTATGATTGCCTGAAACAAAAACAGAATGTCAGCTTTTTGTTTGGTCAAGCCTGCCAATCAATGCAGTTAGTTGATGATCAGTGGCAACTAGAGGTGGCTGGGGAAACATTACAAACCAGATTACTGGTTGGTGCTGATGGTAGCCAGTCTTGGGTGAGAAATCAGTTAGGTATCACGACGCGCGGCTGGGACTACAATCACACTGCACTGGTGACCACAGTAAAAACCGAGTTACCTCACCAGGAAACTGCCTGGCAGCGGTTTTTAAAGACCGGGCCATTGGCCTTTTTACCACTGAGTAAGGGTTATAGTTCCATTGTCTGGTCCACGCAGCCAGAAATCGCAACAGAACTGGCCGCAATGCCCGTGGAAGATTTCAAAAATGAGCTGGAGCAGGCATTTGAGTCACGGCTTGGCAGGATTCTCGAGGTCGCACAACGAGCCTGTTTCCCTTTACGCTTTTTTATGGCGGACAATTATATCAATGAAGCGGCTGCACTGGTTGGTGATGCAGCCCACACCATGCATCCTCTGGCAGGGCAGGGAGTCAATCTTGGCTTACTGGACGCAGCTTCGTTGGCGCAGGTTATCGAACAGGCGGTCGCAACTGGGCAGGACATCAATAGTCACAAAGTGTTACGAAGTTATGAACGCTGGCGAAAGGCGGAAAATCTCAGCATGCTGGTGATGGTCGATCAGATCCAGCGATTGTTCGGCACCGAGAACCACTGGCTGAAATGGATGCGTAACACAGGTATGCACTGGTTCAATCAGTTGTCGCCGGTCAAGCACCAGATTATTGATTACGCGATGGGACTACATGGAGATTTACCTGCTATTGCCAGACCTGGCGGGTTGCAGGACGGTTAGCATTTTGGCTATTTTGGCTTTGGAATCGTCTCTCATTTCAGGTACATTTGGACTAAACAATTTATCCCTGTATGGTGGGCTCTGATGCTGGCCAAATGAAATAGCCGGGCAGTTGATCCGATAGAAAAATAAGAGGGAATCATCGACTCGTTCTTGAGAGTCATCAATCTCATCGATCATGGGCATACTAAATACTGCAGCACTGTTGATTACTCTTGCGGCTTTGTTCAGCTATCTGAACTACCGTTTTATCCGTTTGCCCAACACCATCGGGATCATGATTATTTCCCTGATCCTGTCCATTCTGTTACTGGTGGTCGGCAAATTCGCCTGGACCGATTTAATCTTTTATACCAATCAGGTGCTACGCGGGATCGATTTTCATGAAGCCTTGATGCAGGGCATGTTAAGTTTCCTGTTATTTGCCGGTGCCCTGCATGTCAATATCAACGATTTAAAACAACAACGTATCGTGATTGGTGTGTTGGCAACTTTCGGTGTGATTGCCTCGACATTCCTGTTGGGCACGTTAACCTGGATCGTGCTCAATGCACTCAATATTCCATTAGCCTACATCTATTGCCTTTTATTCGGTGCATTGATTTCACCCACTGACCCGATTGCGGTGCTGGGTATTTTAAAAAACGCTCGTGTCCCCAAGTCGCTGGAGACCAAGATCGCCGGGGAGTCACTCTTCAATGATGGCATTGGTGTGGTTGTCTTCCTGGTCATCCTGGGCATAGCGTCCGGAGGTCAGGAAGCGACGGTACAATCCATTGGTCTGTTATTTGTACAGGAAGCGATAGGCGGTATCCTGTTCGGCCTGGCTCTGGGTTCCCTGACCTATTACTTTTTAAAGGACGTGGATAATTACCAGCTCGAGGTGCTGCTGACCCTGGCTGCGGTCATGGGGGGCTATGCGTTATGTAGCTGGTTACATATATCTGGCCCGATCGCCGTGGTTGTCGCGGGATTATTTATCGGCAACCACGGACGTCGCCTCGCCATGTCCGAAAAGACAAGACAACATCTGGATACCTTCTGGGAGTTGATTGATGAGATCTTAAATGCCGTATTGTTTGTTCTGATTGGGCTTGAAGTCTTGCTCCTGTCATTGAAAACCGAGTACTTCCTTGCTGCCTTGGCAATTATTCCATTGGTGTTGTTTGCCCGCTATATCAGCGTCGGCACACCGATCCTGTTACTCAGTAAGGTACGCCGTTTTACTCCTGGCGTGGTGCAGATCATGACCTGGGGCGGTCTGCGTGGTGGCATTTCTGTGGCCCTGGCATTGTCGCTGCCATTGGGTCTGCAAAGAGAGATTATTCTGGCCCTCACTTATGCGGTGGTGATCTTTTCGATTATTGTCCAGGGCCTCACCATCAGTCGGATGGTCGACGACATTCGTTAACCCACGATCACTTCAAGCGGCTCTCTAATACCAGTATAATCATCATGGGTAATAAATATTAATGTTTGCTGATGTATTGAAAATGTAAATGAGAATAATTATCATTACGCTTTGTTTGTTACTTATATATATGGAGCAATAAACCATGAAACAGGGCATTATTACCTTATTAACCATATGGATAATTTCCTCGGCCTCCCAGGTAATGGCCGAAGAGCTAATCATCTTTTCCGGACGTAGCGATAAGTTCGTGAAGCCTGTGGTCAAAGAATTTACTAAACAGACCGGGATCAAAGTGGTGCTACACACCGGTAGCTCAACCGCTTTACTTAACAAGCTCAAACTGGAAGGGGAGAGAACCGAAGCAGACCTGTTTATCAGCAATGATGCAGGCAACCTGCAAAAGGGCAGTGAGCTTGGTCTTTTTCAGCCAATCGATGCAAAACTGGTCGGGGCAATACCTGAAAATTACCGTGCCGGAGACAATAGCTGGGTGGGGCTCTCTGCCCGTGCCCGGGTACTGGTGGTCAATCAAAATGCCGAAGGTGTAGATTTTGTTAAGTCCGTTTTTGACCTGGCTGACCCACGTCTCAAGGGAAAGCTGGCGATCACCCATAGCAGCAATGAAAGTTACATTGCCGGGGCAACGGTTTACATGCGTGCCACCAGCGCCGACAAGGTCAAATCGTGGTTGAGTGGGATGAAGGCCAATGTCGGCAACAGTGTCTTCAACAAACACAGCAAGATTGTTAAAGCGGTGGCAAGTGGCCGTAAGTCCGTCGGCCTGGTCAATCACTATTATATATATCGTCACCTTGCCAAACATCCTGATGCACCTATTAAAATTGTACTACCTGATCAGGATAAAGCTGGCATGGGTATCGCCTGGAATGTGGCCGGAGCAGCGATTGTTAAACACACAGCAAAAACTGAAGCGGCAAAAAAATTGATCGACTTCATGGTTTCCGAACAGGGTCAAAAACTGTTTGCCGAAGTGAACCGCGAATATCCAACCCGTCCAGGGGTACCGGCAGCAGATAATGTACCCAAGCGTTCAAGTTATAAAGTTGCGAATATTCCCATGCGTGAGCTGGGTGAGTATCGGGACGCGACTCTCGATATTATCGAATCCGTAGGTATGCCTTAAGCGAGGCAGTACGTTTAGTCAGTGGTATATCGAATCTCTACTCGAACAATTTTATCGACGTCAGTGGTCCTGCTGGCGTCGGTGCCACTGATATATGTTTTCATCCAAAGTAGTCAGCTCTCTTTAACGGACTGGTCTAACCTGTGGACAGCACGTCTACCCGGCCTGTTGTTCAACACCCTGTCGCTTGCCGTACTGGTTGCTATCGGTAGCTTTGTCCTGGGGGTCTCCTCCGCCTGGTTAATTACCCGGCGAACGTTTACAGGCAGGCGTGTCGCTACCTGGTTGATGATTCTACCGCTGACTATTCCGACCTATGTTTTTGCACACATTTATACCTCGCTAACAGCCAGGGACGGATGGCTAGGGTTACTCTGGGCTGCCATCTTTGGTGAGGATGTAGCGAACCCGCAACTCTATAATGTCTTTGGTGCGGCATTCGTCTTGAGTATCGCGGGCTTTTCTTATGTGTTCCTGCTTGTCAGTGATGCCCTGACGCGTTCGCGAATTGACATCGAGGAAGCAGCACGTTTGCATGGGCTAAAACCACGCCAGGTATTCTGGAAAGTGAGTTTACCAATGCTAAGACCCGCAATCGCCGCAGGGCTGGCCCTGGTCGTCTTGCACGTGCTGTCTGATTTCGGTGCAGTTAGCATGTTGCGTTACCAGACCTTTACCTTAAGTATTTACCTGCAGATGAGTGGCCGTTTTGATCTGAATGCGGCAGCGGGATTAAGTTTGGTATTGGTGTTGTTGAGCCTGACCTTTCTGATCCTGGAACGCTTTTTCCGGGATCGACAACGCTATTACAGTGCGGCACGTCCGCAACACCATCATCGACGTGCAGCCACAGGCGTAGAGCAACTATTAATCTGGTGCTGGCTAGGCTTGATTACGTTGTTTGCCTTTGCTCTTCCTGTTGCCTGGATGTTGACCTGGACCTGGGAAGCGTGGCAGGCGTCGCTGATTACAAAACAGTTCTGGGGTTATGTGCAAAACTCTTTAATCATCAGTATCGGGGCGGCAACCCTGGCAACGGTCGTTGCCTTGCCGGTTGCACTGTTTCATGCCCGCTTACGCAATAAATTGAGTCAGACTTATTTACACCTCTCCAGTATCGGTTTTGTATTACCTGGTCCCGTCATTGCGCTGGGGATCCTGAGTTTTGTGCTTGGTATGCTGCCCTGGATTTATGGCACCATGCTGGTCTTGCTACTTGCCATGTTGATCCGCTTTTTACCGCTTGCGGTACAGGCCCAGGAAGCCTCGGTTCAACAATTATCACCTTCACTGGAAGAGGCGGGGCGTAGCCTGGGGGCGACCCCCTGGGAAAATCTGCTGCGTATTGTTATTCCGGTATTACGTACCGGCCTGGTCAGTGCCTGGGTACTGGTGTTTATTGATACCTTGAAAGAATTACCGGCGACCCTGATTTTACGTCCCACCGGTTTCGATACCTTGCCGGTCAGAATCTGGATTGAGGCCAGTGAAGAGATGCTGGAACTGGCTGCACCTTCTGCCTTGATGTTGATGCTCGGTACCTTGCCGGTGTTATGGTTCCTGATGCGCCAACATGATGCATCCGCCAAGTAACTCGCTGAAATCGTTATAAATGATCCAGCCTGTAAATCGAACTGGCAATATATAAGCAAGCTTTGTAGAATATCTTCCACAACGAAGGTTTGTGGGAGAGACTCTGCAGCACCGGGCAAACAGACTAGACCAGGTTTTGCCCCAGGTTTTGCAGAGCGCCGAAGGCGCAACACGCTCGGAATCGCTCAGGCAAAAGGACCGCAAATAAGTATTCGTTGACTCTGGAGAGATCTGGCGCAACTTCCATTCAGGAGTTGAGTTACCAGACACCGAAGGGGCTAAGCTCTCAGGTGACCGGACAGAGGGGCGACGTAAGTTGGCTATTAAGCAGGACAGCCAAATTACGTCGCCCTTTTTTTTGTCGTCTTATCACTGCAAACAACAGAGTCAAGGGTATGAAGGTAGTACAACCGGTTTTTGATTTTTCCTCAGATGATAATGTTGGGCGGATGCCTGACTGGATTCGTCAGGCCTTTGGCAACCAGGAGTATGCGCATACCTCCAGGGCCATTAGCCAGCATGCCCTGAATACAGTATGTGAAGAGGCGCGTTGTCCCAATCGTGGCGAGTGCTGGAGCCGGGGTACGGCAACCTTTATGTTGCTGGGCGATACCTGTACCCGTGCCTGTGGATTCTGCGCGGTTAAAACCGGACGGCCAGACGCGCTGGAACTGGATGAACCGCTGCGTATTGCCGCGGCTGCGAGGGCGATGGGTATCGATTATATCGTGCTGACCTCAGTCAATCGTGATGATCAGGCAGATGGTGGGGCAACGATTTTTGCTGAAACCTTAAAGGCTTTACGCGCTGATAAGCAAAGTATGCGCCTGGAACTGTTAACACCTGATTTTCATCGCTGCCAGGACCAGGCCATTGAGATCATGCGTGCAGCCATGCAGGAAGCCGCGGGTGATAATTTCCTGGTCTGGGGGCATAACGTTGAGACAGTGCCTCGTCTCTATAAACGGGTACGCAAGGGTTCCAGTTACGCACGTTCACTGGAATTACTGGAAAAGGCACACAGACAAAGCGAAATTGAAACCAAGTCTGCAATTATGCTCGGTCTGGGTGAGAAAAGAGAAGAGGTCATTACTGTACTTAAGGACTTGCGCAGTATTGGCGTAGATCGTGTTGCCCTCGGTCAGTATTTGCGGCCGACACGTTTTCATCTGGCTGTTGAAGAGTACATTACCCCGCAAGCGTTTCGTGAATATGAAGAAGCAGCCAAACAGATGGGTTTCAGCTGGGTCAAGTCCGGGCCGTTGGTGCGCTCGTCTTATCACGCGGAAGACTAATTAGAATTTTATTTACAGGAAGCGCTAATCATGACTAGCCAATCGGGTGGAAAACAAACACCGTTGTATGAAACACATGTTGCAGCCGGCGCCAAGGTTGTGGATTTTGGTGGCTGGGATATGCCATTACATTATGGCTCGCAAATGAAAGAACATGAGTATGTTCGCACCTCGGCCGGTATCTTTGATGTATCGCATATGACCATCGTTGATTTGAAAGGCGAGCGCGTTGCCGAGTTTCTCCGCTATTTGCTGGCCAATAATATCGATCGTTTAAAGGAACCAGGTAAGGCACTTTATTCCTGTATGCTGAATCAAGACGGTGGGGTGATCGATGATCTCATCACCTATTATGTGAATGACGATTTTTATCGTATGGTCGTCAACGCCGCGACCCGTGACAAAGATCTGGCCTGGATACAAAAACAGGCCAGCGAGTTTGCCATCGATATCCAGGAACGTGTGGACCTGGCCATGGTGGCCATACAGGGACCACTGGCAAGAGAAATCGTGCATAAGGTCATCGGTGATAAGGCGACAAAAACCAGTGAGCTGGGCCAGTTTTTTATGGCCATGTTTGATGATAACTGGGCGATCGCACGTACTGGTTATACCGGTGAAGATGGCTATGAAGTCATGTTACCTGCCAACCAGGCTGCGGAATTCTGGCAAGCCTGTGTCAGCCAGGGTGCTCACCCTGCCGGTTTAGGTGCGAGAGATACCTTACGGCTTGAAGCAGGCATGAATCTTTATGGTAGTGATATGGACGAGACCACCTCGCCACTTGAATCCGCTCTCGGCTGGACCATTGCCTGGGAACCTGAGGATCGGGATTTTATCGGACGTAAGGCACTGGAAAAGCAAAAGAGTGAGGGCGTGAATCAAAAACTGGTTGGCTTGTTACTGGAAACTAAAGGTGTGCTGAGGAACCATCAAAAAGTGCTCGTTGATGGGCTGGATAGCGGAGAAATTACCAGTGGTAGTTTCGCGCCTACCCTGGGCAAGGCGATTGCCTTTGCGCGCGTACCAAAGAATATTGGTGATCGGGCTAAAGTGGAAATGCGTGGCAAGCAGGTCGACGTCAAAGTCGTGAAACCCCCATTTGTTAGAAACGGAAAACCTTGTATATAAAATTTAATTTATTTAAACATCTGGTTATTAGCAGATGTCGATTCTAGGGAGAAAAAAATGAGTAATGTACCTTCAGAGTTACGTTATACAAAATCACACGAATGGGTTCGTCGTGAAGATGATGGAACGGTTACGATTGGTGTTACCGACCATGCACAGGACCTGTTGGGTGACCTGGTATTCGTAGAAACACCTGAAGTGGGTGCCAGTTATGCGGTGGGTGACGATTGCGCTGTGGTGGAATCGGTTAAGGCAGCCTCTGATGTGTATTCACCCCTAACCGGTGATATCGTCGAGGCAAACGAAGCGTTAGCGGATACCCCCGAGACCATTAATTCTGATCCTTATGGTGAAGGCTGGATTTTCAAAATGAAACTGGCCGATGAAGGTGAACTGGATAGTCTGCTGGATGCCACTGCCTATGCAGAACAAATAGCCGCTGAAGATTAAACAATTACAGGTTGAATATTAATGCCATTTATTCCACATACAGACGCTGAAATCAAAGAGATGCTTGATGCTATTGGTGTTTCCGATATCGAGCAACTATTTGACGAAATTCCTGCTGCCTTGCGTGCCAAAGGCCTCGACGGGATCCCTGAAGGTAAGAGCGAAATGGAAATTGCCCGATTGATGCGTCAGCGTGCAGACGAAGACCAACGAAGTTTATGTTTTGCAGGTGCTGGCGCCTATGAACACCATATTCCTGCAGCGGTCTGGGAAATTACTACACGTGGCGAATTTTATTCAGCCTATACACCTTATCAGGCCGAAGCCAGCCAGGGTACTTTACAATTGCTCTATGAATTTCAGAGCATGATGACCAGTTTAACCGGCATGGATGTCTCGAACGCCTCGCTCTATGATGGTGCCTCTTCCTTAGCAGAAGCTGTGTTAATGGCAGTACGCGCCAATCGTAAATCGAAAAGTAAACGTGTTTTTACCTTACGTACTGTCAACCCAACCTACAAGTCTGTCGCCCATACGATCACCCATCACCAGGGTATCAGCTTTGAAGATATCGACTTCAATACGGAAACCGGCGTGATCGATGTGAATAATCTGCCGCAGGAGCCGGGTGACTTTACCGCGCTAGTAATCCAAAGCCCGAATTATTTTGGTGGACTTGAAGATATCGATGTCTTAACTGATTGGGCGCACAAGCATAATGCATTAGTGATCGCAGTCGTGAATCCAACCTCGCTTGCTTTATTAAAACCACCGGGTGAATGGGGCGAGATCGGGGCAGATATTGTCTGTGGTGATGGTCAGCCATTAGGGGCGCCGTTATCATCGGGTGGCCCGTATTTCGGTATCATGTGCTGTCGCAAAGACTATGTACGACAAATGCCCGGGCGGATTATTGGGCGTACTACTGATCTTGACGGTAAAGAAGGTTTTGCTTTGACCCTGCAGGCACGTGAACAACATATTCGCCGTTCCAAGGCGACATCGAACATCTGTACCAATCAGGGACTGCTGGTTACCGCCGCGACGATTTATATGAGCCTGCTAGGTCCACAGGGGCTATATAAGGTGGCCAGCGCCAGTCACAACAATACGA
The DNA here is from genome assembly GCA_050117915.1 of Thioalkalispiraceae bacterium. GTDB lineage: Bacteria > Pseudomonadota > Gammaproteobacteria > UBA6429 > Thiohalophilaceae > SZUA-24. The sequence goes on from JASFLV010000013.1 coordinate 14,015, forward strand.
TGCAGTTAATCGATAAGTTATCAAAAGTAAATGGGGTGACGCGTGTCTTCAACAGTCCGGTCTTCCATGAAGCGGTTTTCAAGTTTGATTTTCCAGTTAACGAAATGATGGATGCCTTATCGGCGCAGGGGATTGTCGCGGGTGTACCTCTCGGTGAACAGTTCCCTGAGCTGGATAACTGTTTATTGATTTGTGCGACCGAGACTAAAACGGAAGCAGATATCGAGCAGCTGGTTGATCGCATTTCGCGATTAGCAAGTCGACTGGAAGCAACGAATAGTCCGAGCCAACCTCAATTGGCCTAATCAGGCCTCTGCAGCGGCGCTGACCTTAACACGAAATTTAAATAAATTTATATGAGTTGAAATATGTTGATATTTGAACAGTCCAGACCGGAAAGAACCAATACCGCACAGTTTCCTCGTGACGTTGAAAAGGTGACTGATCTACCCGATCAATTCATCCGCAAGACACCACCGGCACTACCGGAAGTCTCAGAAATGCAGGCTGTGCGTCATTACACGCGACTATCCCAGAAGAACTTCTCAATTGACACACAGTTCTATCCATTGGGTTCCTGCACCATGAAATATAACCCACGTGGTTGTAATTCACTGGCACTGTTACCAGGTTTCAGCCAACGTCATCCATTGAGCCCGGAGAACCTGAGCCAGGGCTTTCTGGCGTGTATGTATGATTTGCAGGAGATGTTAAAGGAAGTCACAGGGATGAAGGGTGTCTCCATGGCACCGATGGCCGGGGCGCAGGGCGAGTTTGCTGGGGTGGCAATGATTCGTGCTTATCACGATGCCCGGGGTGACGATGCTCGAACCGAGATCCTGGTTCCGGATGCAGCGCACGGTACCAATCCCGCTACCGCGACCATGTGTAACTACAAGGTCAGGGAGATACCGACAGATAAACAGGGTGATGTTGATCTTGAGGCATTACAGGCGGCGGTCGGGCCACAGACAGCGGGTATCATGTTAACCAATCCATCTACGCTGGGAGTATTTGAACGTCGTATCAAGGAGATTGCAGATATCGTGCATCAGGCCGGCGGTTTACTCTATTACGATGGCGCCAATCTGAATGCGATTCTGGGTAAAGTCAAACCCGGTGACATGGGGTTTGATGTGATCCATATGAACCTGCACAAGACATTCTCCACCCCGCACGGTGGCGGTGGCCCTGGTGCCGGGCCGGTGGGTGTAAGTGAGCGATTGTTGCCGTACATGCCGGTTCCGGTCGTGGCCAAGAAAGCGGATCAATATTATTTACTAACAGAAAAAGATATACCAGAAACCATAGGCCGTCTGTCTGCATTCATGGGCAATGCGGGGGTGCTGTTGCGGGCCTTTATCTACGCATCCATGTTAGGTCGCGATGGCATGGTTCGGGTTGCAGAGTTTGCGACATTGAATGCCAATTACATGATGGCACGCCTGAAACAGGCCGGGTTCGAGATGGCCTTTGAAGATCGACGCGCCACACATGAATTTATCCTGACACTTAAAAAACAGGCCAAGAACCTGCATGTCTCGGCGATGGACTTTGCCAAACGGTTACTGGATTATAATTTCCATGCGCCAACAACCTATTTCCCACTCCTGGTTCCGGAGTGTTTCCTGATTGAACCAACTGAAACGGAAACCAAGCAGGAAATGGATGGGTTTATCGAGGCGATGGTCAAGATTAATGATGAGGCGCAGTCACATGCTGAACTGGTGACGACCGCACCACATACCTTACCGGTCAAACGACTGGATGATGTGAAGGCGGCCAAGGAACTCGACTTGAGCTGGAATACCTAGTTTGAGAATACATTAGAATACAAAAACGTTTAATAACTGGAATTTATAATGCCAAAACCCGGTGCCACCGGAATAACCCGCATCATTCATGCCTTTGGCTATTCGATGCAAGGGATCAAGGCTGCTCTACAACACGAGTCGGCCTTTCGACAGGAGGCATTCCTGTTTATTGTTTTGTTGCCTGCTGCAATCTGGTTAGGCCGTGACTGGCTTGACTACATTTTACTAATTGGCTGTCTGTTGCTGGTACTGATCGTTGAATTGTTGAACTCGGCGATTGAGGCAGTGGTTGATAAAGTCAGTGAAGAATATACCGAGCTGGCAGGACGGGCCAAGGACATGGGATCGGCGGCGGTATTTATTTCACTGATGAATGTCCTTTTTGTCTGGGGTTTGGTCGCCTACAATCGATTTATTAATTAATAAGGAGTTACAATGTCTGCACTTATTTGCGGTTCATTCGCATACGATACCATCATGGTCTTTCAGGACCAGTTCAAAAACCACATCCTCCCAGATAAAGTGCATATCTTAAATGTCTCTTTCCTGGTACCGGATATGCGCCGTGAGTTCGGTGGTTGTGCAGGTAATATTGCCTTTAACCTGAAAATGCTTGGTGGTGAACCTTTACCAATGGGCACAGTCGGAAACGATTTCGCGCCTTATGCCGCGTGGATGGATGAGCATAGTATCGATCGAACCTACCTCAAAGAGCTCAGTGATACCTACACCGCACAGGCGTTTATCACAACAGACAAAGATGATAACCAGATTACGGCCTTTCATCCTGGCGCCATGAATTTTGCCCATGAAAATGACGTGCGCAATGCCACGGGGGTAAAAATAGGTATGGTCTCACCCGATGGCCGTGACGGCATGCTGCAACATGCAACCCAGTTTGCCGAAGCGGATATTCCCTTCGTGTTTGATCCCGGTCAGGGATTGCCCATGTTCAACGG
>JASFLV010000014.1:0-16375 GCA_050117915.1 Thioalkalispiraceae bacterium
TTTCTGTATCAGAGATAAAGTCATAACGATGGCTAGCCGCGATGTTAAAACGCTGATTATACTCCAGCCCACGTTTACGCCCCGAATAGAGAATGTCAGATGAAATCGAGCTATCCGTTTCAACACTTGAGGTGGTATCCGTGGAATTTTGCTGGTTACGATAGAACTGAAACAGGCTGCCAAAGAATTCCCACTCAGGCTCAACCCCCTTTACCCCGGCTTTCTTGAGCTTGTCTTTCGGTCTTGCCCTTGCGGTAACCAGGCCGAGTAAACGTTGTCGGACTCGCTCGGCATCCTCGCCTTCGGGATAAAGCTCCAGATACTCACGGTATTCTGCCTTGGCGTGGGCAACTTGTCCATTACGTTCACGTGCCAGCCCGAGTAACTCTTTACTTTGTTTAGCATAATCACCGCCTCCTAACTGGAGTATGCGGGTATACAGGCGAATTGCCTGCTGATAATTCTTATCGAGCATCGCCTGGCGAGCGCGTTCCATCAGCAGATCGATCTTTTCTGGTTTGGCTTTCTTGGTTGGCTTACGCTTTTTTACTTCCTGGATTTTTTTATTGTAAAACCAGGCTTCGGCGGTATTACGGCGTGAAGGGTCGATTTTGCTGACCCAGGCCTGTGGGTAAAAGGGTTTGAGGCGTTCAAGGTTGGCCTTGGCCACCGATGGTGAATAGAAATAACCGACATGCAGGATGTAAGTAGTTTTCCAGTTTTCGGTTTTTTGGCTGACATAGATATCATACTCGCCGAACTTTGCCAGCGCAGGCTGATTGTTCTCATCGATTGGATCAGATGAACTGAGCAGGTTCACGGTATAGATTGGCAGGCCAGTGCTGATACCTGCGGGTGCTGCATCCAGGCTTTCCTTGCTTACAACATTCTTCATGGTAACCAGGAGGTTTAACCGGTCACGGCTGAGTTTGAATTCGAAATCCACGGTGCGATTAAACTGTATAGTCAGCACACCGCGTTGCGCCGTTTCCTGTTCATACCTAATATCATCTACCGGGTTTTTGCTGTTTTTCGAAACGATTAATGTTTCACCGATGCGCCCTGCTGTAAGTTCAGAGGGGAACAGTTGTTTGAGGTTGAATTTGAGGGTCTTGCCCTTGCTTGCTGGAAAATTCGAAACATATCCCATTGGTACATGAAACTGGATATTGAGCTTGCCATCGGTGCCGTCATAGGTCACCGCCTGGCTGGAAAGGATAATGTTACTTGCGGCGATTGCTGTATTACAAAATAAGGCAATGACGATAAGTACTACCAGCTTTATTATTGTTCTGTTCTGCATATTACCTTAACGTGCAAAGTCTCTCTGGCGTATCAGGCCTAATGGCCTGATACGTCGATTAAATTATCATAAATCTAGAATTCACCATCAGTTGAGCGGTGCTCGCTATCACGTCGCTTTTCAATAGTTGTAAACGTGTTGTCTGTATAGATATGGCAACTCCCTGAACAATCGCGTAACTCTGTTACGGTGTAGGAGATGAGAGGTGAATCCACTTTTTTGTGTGGACCAATTTTATAATCGTTAGCATGACAGGCTGCACAATCAGGTGCATAGCCAGGGTTAGTATAAGTAATGCTCGAGTTATTCGAGGTATGGCAACTGACACAGATTACAGAGGATCGATGCGTGATTCCCATGGTGTTATGAGTGTAATTCGGGTTAATAAAACTGCTGGTTGTATGGCATTCATCACATTGCAGCGAGGTACCAAAGTGGCCGGTTGGCTTGCCTACTGCCTGGGTGCCGTTGTGGCAGGTAATACAGGTCCCTGGCGTCACGGCGCTGTGATCGAATGTTGTTGCCGGAACCCAGGCAGTGGTGCGATGACAGTCTTCGCAAGTATTGCCACTGGTGATATGGCCAGGGCTTTTACCCTGTGCAGTTGTGCCATTATGACAACTAAAACAGCCAGAGGTAATCGTACTGTGGTCAAAATTAGCAGGTGTCCAGGCTGAGGTGCGATGACAATCCTCACAGATATTATTACTCGTAATATGATTGGCTGGTTTGCCGGGGGCGCGTGTACCATCATGACAGCTGAAGCAGGCGCCAGTGACATTGCTGTGATCAAATCCTGCGGGTACCCAGCCGCTGGTACGGTGACAGTCATCGCAGGTATTACTGCTTTGAATATGTCCGGGATTTTTACCGCGAGCCGTCGCGCCATTATGGCAACTAAAGCAGGTACCGGTGACACCAGCGTGATCAAACCGCGCTGGTGTCCAGGCAAAGGTACGATGGCATTCGTCGCAACGGTCGTGGCTTTGTATATGCCCGCTTTGTTTGCCGCGTGCCTTAACGCCATTATGACAACTAATACATGATCCGGTAATCGCGACGTGATCCATACGTGCGCCACTCCAGCTTACTTCAGTGTGGCAGTCATCACATTGTTCGCCACTTTCAATATGGTTAGGAGTTTTTTTGCTTGTCGCGATTACACTGGCCTGGCTATGGCAGCCCTGGCAGTTTTTTGGAGTCCCTTTGAAAATGCCATGTTGATGGCAGCTCTCACATTTGATTCTGGCATGTACTCCATTTAACAGGAAGCCAGTCAAGTCATGGTCGAAATCTGTTTCTGCCAGGGCGCTATTGGGATTCGCCAACAGTAAAAAAAGTGTAGCCAGTAGAATAAATAATAAGTAGCTGAATACAGTTTTGCTAACTGCACTTCGATTAATTTTACTGAGATTTTCCATATCATCCTCACTCTATGTTTGAGCCGCAACTAACGTCGCATGCGGACATCTCGGAAAGTTTTGGTGGTGTGGCAGCGACCACAATCTGATCCAAACTGGCCATTGTGTTCATCATCAGCACGATGGCAGGCAATACAACTTCTTGGTTTTGAGTCGACTTTGCTTACTGCAGCGATATGACAACTATGGCAATGTACTTTTTTATGTGCGCCATCAAGTTTAAATTGTGACTGAAGGTTGTGATCAAAGCGCCAGACAGCCCAGCCATTTGGGTTATGGCAGCTCTGGCAATCCGTTCCTAGCTTGCCTTTATGAATGTCATCATGTTTGTGGCAGCTATTACATTCGATCGATGCCTTTTTATAGTCATTGGATATATGGCACTCTTCGCAGGGCACGATGGAATGCAGGCCGACCAGCGGAAAGCGGGTAATGTCATGATCGAACCTGACTTTCGTCCGCCAGCCTTTTTCATTGTGGCAATTGTTGCAATTTTTACCCTGTTTACCCTTATGGACATCATCGATCCGGTGACAACTGTAACAATCTGTTTTTAGTTTTGTTTTGTAGATATGTTGTTTGTGACAGGCTGTACAAGCAGTTTTACTATGCTTGCCACGTAACCGAAAATCGGTTTCCCTGTTGTGATCGAACCGATGGTCTGCCCATGACTGCTCGTTATGACATGTCTGACATTTTTTGCCAAAACGCCCTTTGTGAGTATCATCATGTTTATGGCAGGAAATACAACTGGACTGTATTTCAAACTTATAGGGATCTTTCTTATGGCAGTTACCGCAGGCCAGACTTTTGTGCCTGCCTCGAAGTGGAAAATCCGTGTCTTTAGCGTGATTAAAATCCAGTTTTTTCCAGCCGCGTGTCGAATGGCACTTTTGACAGTCTGGACCATTACTGTTCTGGTGCACATCGTCAGACTGGTGACAGGAGATGCAGGTTTTCGGTGTTTTTAGATAACGTTCTGCAATGTGGCAGGTTTTACAGTCCGTTTTCCTGTGTTTTCCGGTATGTGGAAACCTTGACTTTTCATGTTTATAGCGAATGCTCCGCCAGCTCTCCTCGTTATGGCATGAGTCACAATATTTAGCGACCTTGCCCATTGTCTTTACCTTATGCGGTGTATCATTGTAGTGGCAGTTATAACAGGCACGTGACGCTTCGCGGTATTTCTTGTTTGGTTTGTGGCAACGGGCGCATTCGATTTTTTTATGCTCGCCATTTAACTTAAAATCAGTATAACGGTGATCGAAGGTCAGCTTGTTTAGTTTGACAATGTCGGCGTTTCTGCCTTTATGCTCAGTGTGGCAGGTATTACATTCCTGTGTGCGTACGATCTGCTTACGCCCATGATAACCAATCCGTTTTTTTACGTCGCTGCGAATCTCTTTATGACAATCCAGGCATTTTGTTTTTTGATTTTTTCTATCAAAGCGTTCATGACATTTATTGCAGGTCTGCTCGAATTCTGCGTGCCCTTCAATGACTTCGCCAGGCATAATCAGCGATTCAATCGAAGCATGAGTTGACTGGCTCAGTAGCATAATACTAACAACTATGCTTATCTGCAGTATAATTAAAATTGAACAAGGCGATCTGCTCTGCATTATGATCAGTACATGTGAACAGCGATAACATGGACAATTCCAGTTATAACGAGCATGATGAACAGAGGCAGATGCAGGATATGCCACCAGGAAAATAGACGGGCATACAAAGAGAGCTGACTGGTTTTTCTCAGGCAATAGAAATAGTCATACAAATAGTCTTTTGCCTGTTGCTTAAAATCCTTCAACATTTCGTTGCTCCAGCTATTGTTGGTTGCCTGTTTTTTCAGGTCATGCAGCAAATTCCATTTGATTTTGCGCGTGATTAACATGGAACGTAGTGCCAGCACAGGTAGAAAAACTATGTGCAGAATGAAAAAGCGATTCTTCAGCATGAATTTTTCATATGTTTTAAGTTGCTGAATGATCCTGGGTGAGAGTGAGATGTGTGCACCCAGGTTGCCTTTGGTCAGTTGTAAATCCTGGCGTAACTCCTTGAGTGAGGCCTTCTGTCCATATAAGCCAAAGTGAATTTTGCTATAAAAGTAGCGGCCAATTAAACCACTTCCAGCAACGATTAACATTGAGAACAGGGCCAGATTGCTATTTGTAGAACCAAGGCTGAAGTTTGAATGGAACAGAACCAGGACCGGGCCGAGAACACCAAAGAGCATGTGCATCTGGAACCAGTACTTTATCGGCCCCCAGCCCTGCATGGCCTTGAATGATTTACGTAATGGGTAGAGCAGTAACAGCAGCATCAGTGAGCCGCCAATAATCCCCAGCGTATAGCCGGCACCATCTGTCGCACTTAAATAACTGTTGTCACGTCCTTGCCAGCCTGCTAACAGAAGAGAAGCAACCGTTATAGAAAACAGCCAGGTCCAGATTTTTCCAGATGACCAGGCTGAGCGTTTCTGGACCGTACTTTGAGAGTGCATTGGTCGGAGTTGTGCATTTTTTGAATCCACGTCAGTACTTGCTTCTTATGAAGTCCCCATAGCAAAATTGGTCCCCACCGATTTGCCGCGTACATAGAATCCATTCTTTTATATATAGGTCATGCAACCCTGCAAAGTATAGGGTAAATCGCCAGATTTGCTGTGCGATCAATCACATATTGTGCTTTTTGGCGATAGATTCACTGGGATAATCATGCCCAGGGGCTCAATAGCAACATAAGTCATTGATTATTGGTGGTTATTAGTGTGATGCGAGGGGTGTGAGGGTTGAAGAGCAGGCAGGCAATGAGCAGAGGAACGAGAGCACAGGCAGCAGCTTGGCTGCCTGTGGACCGGGGAGGTTACTGCAGGTGCTTTGGCTCCGGGCGGTCATGGCCCGCTTCTTTCAGGCGCTTGAGGTAATTGGGCCAGAGTGTGTCATGGTCCTTACCCAGTCGATACAGGGTATCCCAGGAGTAAATGCCCGTGTCATGGTTGTCATCAAAAAAAAGTTGTACGGCATAGTTGCCGACCTGTTCTATCTTGGTGATATTCACATCCTGTTTGCCTATTTGCAGGACTTCCTGACCGGGGCCGTGGCCCTGGACTTCAGCGGAAGGTGAATTGACCCGCAGGTATTCAGCGCTAAGCTGAAAGGTTTCACCGGTATTGAACTCAATCTCCAGGGTGTGCGAGTTTGAATGGTAGGTAATGTTGGTGGGGATGTGTTTTTCAGACATAGATACTACCTCATGACTTAGAGTATATAGCGACTCAGATCTTCATCTTCTGCCAGGTCGCCTAAATATTTGTTAACATAATCGACATTAATGGTGAGGCTCTCGCCACCTTTATCGGATGCCTCAAAAGAAATTTCTTCGAGTAAACGTTCCATTACGGTATGCAGACGTCGCGCCCCGATATTTTCTGTGCGTTCGTTCACTTGCCAGGCAACTTCGGCGACACGCTTAATACCGTCGGCTTCGAACACCAGGTTGACGTCTTCGGTTTCCATCAGGGCACTGTATTGTTCGGTTAATGAGGCATCCGGCTCGGTAAGAATCCTGACAAAATCTTCGGTGGTGAGTGCCTGTAATTCAACCCGAATCGGAAAGCGGCCCTGTAACTCAGGAATGAGATCAGAGGGCTTGGAAACATGAAAGGCACCGGAGGCGATAAACAGAATATGGTCCGTCTTGACCATCCCGTATTTTGTGGTGACCGTAGAACCTTCAACCAGGGGCAGCAGATCGCGTTGTACACCTTCACGGGATACATCCGCGCCTCCAGAATGTTCACCACGTTTGGCAATTTTGTCCATTTCATCGAGAAACACGATGCCATGTTGTTCAACGGCATCCAGAGCACGGGCCTTGATTTCATCTTCATTGATTAAGCGTGCGGCTTCTTCTTCAATTAAGTGCTTGCGAGCCTGGTGGATAGGCAGTTTGCGTGACTTCTTTTTACCGCCCCCCAGATTGGCGAACATACCTTGCAGTTGGCTGGTCATTTCTTCCATGCCCGGTGGCGCCATGATCTCAACGCCGACATTGGGGGCGCTAACCTCGATTTCGATCTCCTTGTCGTCCAGCACACCTTCGCGGAGTTTTTTGCGAAATTTTTGCCGGGTTTCGTTTTGGCGATCGGTTTCGGTTTCTTCACCTTCACTGTTGAAGCCAAAACTGCTGCCACGTGCAGGGGGTAATAAGATATCAAGTATTCGTTCTTCAGCGGCATCTTCCGCGCGATTACGGACTTTATTGGTTTCCTGTTCACGGATCATTTTCACCGCAATATCCATCAGATCCCGGACAATGGATTCCACGTCGCGGCCAACATAACCGACCTCGGTAAACTTGGTTGCTTCGACTTTAAGAAAAGGCGCATTGGCTAACTTGGCAAGACGGCGCGCGATTTCGGTTTTACCAACACCGGTTGGGCCAATCATTAAAATATTTTTCGGTGTGATTTCATTACGTAGTGATTCATCTACGCAACTGCGACGCCAGCGGTTACGTAAGGCAATCGCGACCGAGCGCTTGGCACTATCCTGGCCAATAATATGTTTGTCCAGCTCATGGACAATTTCGCGTGGTGTCATTTGTGGCATGTGACTTAATATTCCAGTTCTTCAATAACAAAGTTGGTATTAGTGTAAATACAGATCTCGCCAGCGATGCCCAGTGATTTTTCAATGATCTGTCGCGCGTCGAGCTCAGAGTTGTTTAACAAGGCACGCGCAGCAGACAGTGCATAGTTACCGCCAGAACCGATCGCGATAATGTCCTGTTCTGGCTCAATCACATCACCAATACCGGAAATGATTAAGGAGCTCTCATTGTCGGCAACCGCCAGTAACGCCTCAAGCCGGCGTAAGGTCCGATCGGTACGCCAGTCTTTAGCCAGTTCCACAGCAGAGCGGACCAGGTTACCAGAATGTTTTTCCAGTTTTCCTTCAAAGTATTCAAACAGGGTAAAGGCGTCGGCCGTCGCGCCGGCAAAACCAGCCAGGACCTTATCGTTGTAGAGGCGGCGAACTTTGCGGGCGTTACCTTTCATCACGGTTTCACCCAGTGTCACCTGGCCATCGCCACCGATGACAACTTTATTGTTCCGTCTTACTGACAGGATGGTTGTGCCGTGAAATGGTTCCAAGTTGGACTCCCTCTATTAAATGGGTGTGCATTGTACATCACATCGATTTTTTATTGTGATTCGACCTTTTATAGGGGCTTGGCCTTGAGCTCTCAAGGTCGCGGGCAGAAAAAAGCAGTTTGTATGGACGCTAACCCATTCAGTTATAAGGGATATTCGTCATTGACGAGCTAAATGGCCCCGGTGGTGGATACTGTTTGCCTTGCGTTTTTACGCCTAAAGTAAGTGCTTGCTCCGGCGGCGGTAAGGATGCACCAGACCGCAAACAGGGCACCCGGCAATGCCACTTCTGGCTGTGACTGAAAGTGCGCCAGCGCCAGGGCGACACCCATGCCAGCGTTTTGCATGCCGATCTCGATGGCCAGGGTGATCTGGTGAGTTTTGTCAAAACGGTATAGCTTTGCCAGATACCAGCCAGCCAGGTAGCCCAGTGCATTTAGAATAATCACCAGTAACATGACCCAGATCCCCACTCGGGAAATGGCTGCCTGATTCTGGGCAACGGCAAAGGCACAGATAATGATGATTGAAATAGCAGCAATCGCCGGTGCAATCTCCTTTGCCCAACCGAGTATGAGTGACGTATTGCCGCGGTTAATCAGGCTAGCAACAAGCGGTAAACCGATTAAAAAAACAAAAGCGAGCAGCTTTTGCCAAAGCGGGAAGTCTGCAAGGTAGTGCAACAGGATCAGCATCAGGCTGGCACAGGTAATGTGTGCGACAAAACGTAGCAGGGCAAAACTTTTATCCAGATAAAGTCGCGTCAACATACCGCCGGCCAATGGAATGACTAATATATAAAAAATGGTCCACATCAACGTTACTGGATCAACAGCGATCGCACGATTGGCAAATAGGTCAATTAACCAGGGGGTCAGGAATGGCGCCAGGAAGGTAGCAACCGTGGTCAATGCAATCGAATAGGCAAGCGCCCCTTTGGCCAGATACACAATCACATTGGATGCCATCGCGCCCGGCGCACTCCCTACAATAATAAAACCGAGTGCCAGCGCCGGTGGTAGCCCCGCAATGCTGACAATACTAAAGGCCAGTAATGGCATAACAACGAACTGGGTAAATACACCCAGGCCAATCCGTAACGGGTGCTTTAAGGTGTCGACCAGATCTTTTCGATCCAGTACCACACCCAGGGAGAACATGGTTGCGGCAAACAGTTCTTTGAAAATATGTCCGAAAATTAAAAAGCTATCAGGAAAGAAAAAGGCCAACAGCGCTGAGATTAGCGTTAGTAGTGCCATGTATGAGGCGATGCTGCGTAACAGGGATACCATCAAAAAATGATATCACAACTGACATTTAAAAAGTTTAGCCAGTCTGGTGCTGGATGCTTGCCGTTGTCTTAATTAGTTTTGGTGCTGGCTTGGCAACATAAAAGCCCTGTATGTAGTCGACGCCACACTCTTTCAGTAAACGAATAATTTCCGCTGATTCGACAAACTCGGCTACTGTCTGTTTGCCAAGAGTATGGGCAATATTGGTAATCGAGCGGACGATAGCCATGTCCATCGGGTCGTTGAGTATATCTTTCACAAACATACCATCGATTTTTATGTAATCCACCGGCAGGCGCTTTAAGTGTGAAAACGAACAGTAGCCACTACCAAAGTCATCCAGAGCAAAACGACAACCCAGATTGCTGAGTTCCTTAATAAGTCGAGTGGCTGACTGCATATCATTTATCGCGCAAGTCTCGGTGATTTCGAACAGAAATCGGTTTGGATCGAGTTGGTGTCTCTGGATGCCTTCGCTAAATAATGGGACGAGTACATCCGCATCCAGACTCTGGCCAGATAAGTTTATCGTAAAGGTAATGTGTTCATTTTCAGGGCCAAGTTCTGCCATTCTTTTCATCGCTGCGTTGATCACCCAGCTATCGATATCGCGCATCAGGTTGAAGCGTTCTGCGGTGGGCAAGAAGGCGTGGGGTGAGATAGCTTCCCCATGGTGATTATGCAGGCGTAATAGTACTTCGTAAGTACTGCAGCAATCGGAAGTGGTATTTGCCAGGTGCTCACAGAGTTTGCCATCCTCAGGCAAGTCATCCATATCAAGTTCATGTAATGGAACAATTGGCTGGTAATACAAATGAAAATTGTCTTTTTCGAGCGCGTTTTGAATCCTTGAGGACCAGCCCAGCTCCATATCCATCGCCATTTTCTCATCGCGCTCGGAACTATACAGGTGAGTAGAGTTGCGCCCCTGGGCTTTAGCCATATGGCAGGCGATATCGGCATTTGCCAATACTTCACCATATGACTGAGTGTGTTCATCTATCACTGCTACACCCATGCTGGCATTGATCTTATAGGTCCGCGCCTCCCGAACAAATTCATGGTCCGATAACAGAGAGCGAAATTTATCAGCAACCTGTAATACATTCTCAGTCTCAATGTTACGTAACAGGATTCCAAATTCATCGCCTCCCAGGCGTGCCAGTACATCAGATTGGCGCAGGCGTTGCTGTAAATTATGTGCGACCTCAATCAGTAACTGATCGCCTGAGGAGTGGCCGATGGTGTCGTTGATGTATTTGAACCGATCCAGGTCGATGTAAACCAGGGCGCTGGTTTCATCCGAGCGTTTTAATCTTTGTAACTCCTGATCAAGTTGTTCCTCAAAGAACTTACGGTTTAATAGCTTGGTTAAGGGGTCGTGATTCGCTTGCCATTTGAGTTCAGCTTCCAGTAGTTTTCTGACCGAGACATCACGAAAAGCAACAACGGCGCCTTCATGTTGGCCATCAATTCTAAGTGGATAAATGGTCAATTCCACCTGGATTGGGGTGCCATCGGTTCGGGTAAATATCGATTCGATACCCTGTAACTCCTTACCTTCAGTGATCGACTGTTCCAGATAATGCAGATCAATGGTGCTGGCATAGGCATTTTCACTATCATAACGATGAAACAGGGTATCTGGGTGGTAGCCAATCAGGTCATGGTCAGCTTCGTAACCGAGTATTTGTCTGGTTGCAGGATTGACGAAGGTAATCAGGCCATTTTTGTTTACACCATAGACACCATCACCTACGGAAGTCAGAATTCCTTCCAGTCGAGTGCGCTCCTGTTCAATCCGGTTGGTGATCCGAATACTCCGGCTCATCGCTGATACGCGAGCCTTGAACAGGCTAACCGGCTCGCTTTTGAACATACACTCTACGGCACCTGCTGCCAACGCGCTCTGAATAACCTTGTCTGAGTAAGTGCTGGTCAGGACAGCAAGAATAATATTCGCGGTTTGTGGATTGCGACGTAACTTTTTACACAGCGCATCGCCGTTTTCATCCGGCATATAATAGTCGATGACGGCAATATCAAAGTGCTCGTCCATGGCCTTTTCCATCGCCTCGGTCGAACAGGAGGCGGTTGAGACTTCATAACCGCATTGCTCCAGATGGCGTCGAAACTTCACTCGTGCGGTTGGCGAGTCATCCACCAGCAGAACGCGGATCGCAAGGTCTGTTTCAATATCACAGCAGGGCTCGATCAACTGGTTATTTAACAGCTTGGGCAGTATTTTGACCGCATCCTCGTAGGTATCCCACATGATGAAGGCACTGTTCACCCGGCTTGAGATCCAGCCTAGTTTGGCTGAGTCGGCATCATGTGCCAGGACAATCAGGGGAAGCTGGTCATAGGGGGGATCACAGAGGACCGCAAGTAATTCATCGGTGCTGGTATTGGTCTGTTCCGGCCAACCCAGGATCACACCATCGTATTCAGGCGGTTGTTCAATGAGGTGTTCAAGGCCTGAGACAAAATCGGTGTGGGTGGTGACGGTATAGTTATGTCGAACGAGACTCTTTTTCATGGCATGCCGTAGGGTGGCAGAGGTCTCGATCAGTAATATTTTGTGCATGTGGTGTTATCCGACTATCGGCATCCATGCGTTTATTCGACCCGGCAGCAACCGGCCAGGACCCTTTGCATACCCATCGTTATCGGTAATCTATTCCGGGATCTTTAACGCTTATTTAATTGTGGATAAGTTGAGACAAGCCTAGAATTGACTCACTATGTGTTTCTTAACTAATTGAATTCGCGATTTATTTTGCAGTGTTATTGGCCGTGCGCAGTTTTTCGTTACGGGATTCGAGTGAGGAAATCAACGCATCGAGGCCATTTTGCTGGATCTCACTGGCAAAACTGGTGCGGTAGGTGGTAATCACAGAGACGCCCTCGACACTGACATCGAAAACCTTCCAGCCCTTGCGAGTCATGTGCATCTGGTAGTTGATCGGTACGGGTTTTCCCGATTTTGGTTGTACCTCGGAGCGCATTACCAGTTGCTGAGCACTGGTATCTGCCGGTTCAAAAAAGACCATCAGGCCGGTATCCAGCTCGCCTTCGTGGGAATTGAGATATTCAGTCAGTGCAGATGAATAAAAGCGTAATAATAATTTACGGAAGGCCTTGATGAAGGCAATTTTCTGCTTACGACTTGCCGTATCCCAGTGTTTACCCAGGACATATTTTGAGGCGGTGATGAAGTCGAGATGGGGAATCAGAATATCTTCGATCAGTTTTTGGGTGACAGCCGGGTCCTGCTTGATGCGATCACGATGCTGGTTGAGTGCGGTGATCATATCTTTGGAGACACCCTCAAGTAACAGCTTGGGGTTTTCCTCAGCCCGAGTAAGCGTGGCGGTGGTTGCGAGGATTAATACCAGGAGTGAGAAAAACCAGGCTCGATAACGTGTTTGGCTTGCAGCATCTGCCAGTACTCTAACCAACACAGGTTGTTGTCTGTTTTTTGCTTTCATGTTCACCATCCTGTTCATGGCAACCTCGCTTTTTATTAGGTAACGTCAGTTACAGTTATCTCTAGTTAACATCGTCTCTTCAGGCCATACCTTTATCGACAGGTAGTATGTTTATCGGTTCCAGCTATACCTCTAAACAGATTCGAAGTCCTGCTCATCAGTTGCTTATGCTATGGTAAGGCTTACACTATAGCAATCACCAACATATCAATTTGGGAGGACGAGTGAGTCAATTTGATACCAGCCGTGGTGCCTTTCCAGGCGTTCGGATGCGTCGCATGCGTCGTGATGATTTCTCACGCCGACTGATGCGTGAATCCCGGCTTAGTGCCGATGACCTCATCTTTCCCATGTTCATTCTCGAGGGCAGTAAACAGCAGGAACCTGTCCCATCGATGCCTGGAATTGAACGTGTCAGTATCGACATTTTGCTCAAGCAAGCTGAACAGGCGCTGAACCTGGGAATCCCGGCTGTAGCGCTGTTTCCCGTTACCCCGGTCGAGAAAAAAAGCGAAGATGCCCGCGAGGCCTATAATCCGCAGGGACTGGCGCAACGTGCGGTGAGTGCCTTGAAAAAAGAGTTTCCCGAGCTGGGCGTCATCACTGATGTCGCGTTGGACCCTTTCACGACCCACGGCCAGGATGGCCTGATCGATGAAACAGGTTATGTGATGAATGACGAAACGGTCGAGGTGCTGGTGAAGCAGGCCGTCTCTCATGCCGAGGCGGGGGCGGATATCGTGGCGCCCTCCGATATGATGGACGGCCGTATCGGTCGGGTTCGTCAGGCTCTGGAGGCCGCTGGCCAGATCCATACCCGAATCCTGGCGTATTCTGCCAAGTACGCCTCCAGCTACTATGGCCCGTTCCGGGATGCGGTCGGCTCAGCGGCCAATCTCGGTGCCGGTAATAAGTACACTTATCAAATGGACCCGGCCAATGGTGATGAGGCCATGTGGGAAGTAGCCCTGGATCTGGAAGAAGGTGCCGACATGGTCATGATCAAACCCGGCATGCCGTACCTGGATATCGTTTATCGGATTAAGCAGGAATTCGGTGCCCCGACCTTTGTGTATCACGTCAGCGGTGAGTATGCGATGTTAAAAGCCGCAAGCCAGAATGGCTGGCTGGATGAACGACAGGTGGTGCTGGAGGCGATGACCGGTTTCAAACGCGCCGGTGCTGATGGCATTCTGACCTATTATGCGCTGCAGATCGCCAGCTGGTTGAAAGATTCATAATTCGGCTTAAGCCTTCATTGTTAATTTATGTCTGATTTATTTGATTTCGGAGAACGGGTTGAACGTTATGCAGTCATGGGTAATCCCATCAGTCATAGCAAGTCGCCGATGATTCATACCCTGTTTGCCCGGCAGACCAACCAGAGTATTGAGTACACGGCGATTCATGTTGATCTGGGTGGTTTTGAACAGGCAGTCGGTAACTTCAAGGCCAGTGGCGGTAAAGGTCTGAATATTACCGTGCCCTTCAAGCAAGAAGCATGGGCACTGGCCACACAAAGAAGCGATCGTGCCGAACGGGCCGGTGCCGTTAACACACTAAAATTTACCGATAACACGATCTTTGGCGATAACACCGATGGTGTCGGCCTGGTCAACGATCTGCTGGTTAACCAGCAGTGCCAGTTAAAAGATAAACGTATCCTGTTACTGGGTGCGGGGGGTGCCGCTCGTGGTGTACTCGCACCACTGTTAGCACAACAGCCTGCAGAAATTGTGATTGGCAATCGCACTCCGGATCGAGCCGTTGCACTGGCTGAGCAATTTTCCGATCTAGGCAGGGTAAGCGGGTGTGGTTTCCCGGCATTGGCAGGCAGGCAGTTTGCTATTGTCATCAATGCAACGGCGGCCAGCTTAAAAGGCGAGGTGCCTCCGTTACCCAATGATCTATTAAGCGAAGACGCAGTTTGTTATGACATGATGTACGGGGCTGTACCCACCGCATTTATGAACTGGGCCTCCAATCATGGTGCAGCTAAGATGTCGGATGGCCTGGGGATGTTGGTTGAACAGGCCGCCGAGTCTTTCCTGATCTGGCGCGGTATCAGGCCCGAGACCCAGCCTGTGATAGAAATGCTCCGCCATGAATTAAGCCAGTAAGCGAATATATAAATCTGCAAACAGTCTTTTTCCCAACAGTATCACCGCGATCACGACCACCAGCCCCAATACCTTTTCGATGGTCCTGGTTGAATAGTGACTTGCGCTTAAGTAAGAGCCCAGCAGTCCCCCGGCTATCACTGCTGCAATCAGCGGCAGGTATTCGTTTAAGTCAATCGGTTGATGGACAAAGCGGGCGGAAAGACCCACGGCGGAGTTGACCCAGACAAAGATTGCACCACAGGCGGCCGCCTGTTTGGCATTGCCCAGTCCGAGTACTAATATAAGTGGCACTAAATATATCCCGCCACCAATCCCGACCACACCGGCAATGAAACCTAATAGCATCCCGGTAACTATCGAGATGAATAACTGCTGTCGCCGGCTGAGGTCGAATTTAAAATCCACCTGTTCAACAAGATAAATTCGAACGATGACAAATACTAAACTGGCCCATAAAATCCATAAAAAAATGTTCTTGGGTAAATGTAAAGTGCCGCCGAAATAGGCGAGTGGCATCGAGGAGAGTAGAAAGGGTAAAAGCAGGTTTAAACGTACGTGACGTTTAAGTATAAAGGTTAGCGAACCAATGGTTGTGACAAATAGATTGAGCGTTAAGGAAATCGTCGGGATCGCCAGGTAATTGATGCTGAAGATAGCTAGAATCGCCGTATAGGATGAGCCACCACCCAGCCCAACGGACGAATACAAGAAGGCAATGAGAAATAATATTGGTATAAGTAACAAGCTGTATTCATATTCGGGCATCATAAAAAATGCTAGCCATCAATTAATTAGGGTGTTTTTCCGCAGCGTTTCTAATTGCGAGAAGAATGCATTGGGTGCTTTGCGCAGAGCTTTGATTGGCAAATCTGTCCTGGCAGTGCATAAGTTGTGGCATGACCTGTTCAAGTGAGCCAGGCATAGGTTTGTTTATTAACTCGCGTTGGCACAACTCAAAACGATAGGTTGCATAAACAGTTTCATTCAGTTCGGTATATTGATATGCCTCATTAGCAATATCATGCATTTTGATCAGTAGCCGGGAGCTATCTCTACTAACAGGCACGAGCTGTGCTTCCAGGGTAGCCTTGGGCGTACCTTTGTCTCGTAGACGAATCGCCGTGCGTGCCGCCTGCATCTCGAAGCCACATTCAATATTGATCGCCTCGGCTTCCTGCTGGGTCCTGGTAGTTGTACAGGCGGATACAACTAATATTGCCGTAACTAATATACTGGTTTTGATCTTCATGGTTGATTCAGTCGTTGTCGGGTTCTTCCTGGATAGCGAATTCACCCCGATCATAGCGATCGACAATTTCGCGTGCGCGTTGTTCATCCTGGCTGTCGACAATAACCTGGATCATGTTGGTGACGGGCAATTCACCAAAAGCACCCTGTAAATAGTGACCGGTGACCTCCGCGTTAATACCATATTGGGCCAGTAGACCTTGAACCAGATAAGCCTCAGTCGTCGAATTAGCTGAGAAGACTTCAACTGAACTCATTGCTTTCCCTTTTGTCGGTAGCTGATATAGACGAGCAAAAAGCCGAGGATAATAAACGGAATACTTAACAGATGGCCGACAT
>JASFLV010000015.1:0-16214 GCA_050117915.1 Thioalkalispiraceae bacterium
GTCGAGCCGATGATAGCGGACCGGGCGAGGATTATATTTATATAGAATGGGGACCGGGTTTCTATGCCCAGCACGCCCAAAGCTATCCCAACCTGGAACGGCCTTCGCAGATCGCCAACATCGGCTGGCTTGGTATCCAACTGATACTCGCCAATGGTGGCAGCTGTTTCCTGCCGGCCAGGATGGCGGCTTCTTTCATCAAGGCCGGGCGGTTACACCGTGTTCCCGGTTCACCTGAATATGTTCACCCGGCCTATATGGTCTTTCCACGTGACAGTGATGAACCGGTGATTGCCCAGGCGGTGGATGGTTTACGGGAACTGGCGGCCAGGGAACATCTGGCCTGAAGTTATTGATTTACCAACGCGACAAAAAACTTTTTGAAATTTCCTGATCACATCCATCGTCTTTTCCACTAAACTTGCCTGTGTGAGAGTGTGGGCCAACCGGAGATCAGGCCCATGAGTAAGCAACAGAAACCCTATCGCAAACCCCTGCCCCGCACCGAGCAGTCTCGACAATACGACGAGACCCTGGTGATCGTAAAAACGCAAATTGATATTATTGTGAATAATAACAACAGTATTCATTCCTGGTTGAATGAGGTGCAGGCCTATTTAAACCGTGCCCGCAACCACGCTGCTGACATAAACTATAATCAATGCCGTGAATATTATGATGAATAACGTTTTTCTTATTTCAGTTTTACTCTTGCTCACAACTACAGTCAGTGCTGGTCCCCGCCAACTTACTGGCCGTGTTACTGAGGTACCCAATGGCGATACGATCGTGCTCACGGATAGCCAAAATCAAAGGCACAAAGTTTATTTGCTGGGGATTGAAGCTCCCGAAGCTGGTCAGAGATTTGCCAGTCAGTCTCGCGACTATCTGGAGCGCATTTTATTTGCACGAAATTACCAGGTGAAAGTGATTATTAAGAAATACACGCAGGCGAAGAATATCGTCGGCACTGTATTTGCAGCTCATATGAATAGCGATCAATATGCTGACATCAACGGTATGATGGTGATGGCTGGTTTTGCCTGGGCCAATCCAAAGACGTCCAGACAATATGTTGCGATTGAAAAGATTGCGCGTAATCGAAAAGCCGGCCTGTGGAAGCAGGAAAGTCCTGTCGCACCCTGGTTATGGCGAAAACAAAAAATTAATTGACACTAAACTCACCACTCTTTTGGTACGGGACCTTGATGAGCCCAAAATCGATTTCGCCGCTTAACTGGAATTGAATCGTCTTATCACGAAAAAGACTACCCAGGCCTGTAACCAGTTTTTCATAGCGAATCGTTAATGGCAGATCGATGCTACGGCTAGCTCCTGCAGGGATCTTTAGACTGTGCTGCGTTGTGCCAGAAACAAATTTCTTATCATTTAAATATAATGTGTAGCTGATATTTTCAATCGGTAATTTAAATACATTCGGATTGGTAATGCTTAATTGGTTGTCGAGACGTCCCTGGGTCAGGGAAACAGAATGAAAACGTGATTGTGTTACCTTAACCTGTGGGTTTTCAATCGTAGCGAGTTTGCAGGCAGACAATACTAACAGGCCTGACAATATAACGAATAGATTGAAAATCGTCATTTTTTTATACATGTAGATGCCCCCATCACAGTTACAAAGACATTAACGCTTAATAATTTAGCGGCGCATGCTATTATAAGCTTAATCCAATTGACTGCGGAGTTAACGAGATATGAGACTTATTTACCTGCTGATTGGCCTGGTGATCATTTCTTCATTGATCATTTTTTACAAGGACAGCATGTTTGCCCCTGAAACCACTAGCGATCAAACCGTTAAGGAACAAACGCAACAGGTCCTTGATGAGGCAAAGCGTGCTACCGAGGAAATGCAAAAGGCCCTCGAAGAACAACAACGCCGATATGAGCAACTGGAAAACAACGATAACAATAATTAACACATTATCGAGTCATCTTCAGATAAAAAAAGGCGGCCAGAGGGTGGCCGCCGAACAATGCCATATGAATGGCTATGCTAGAGACGAATTAGCTACTCTTACGTAAGATCATCAAACCATTTTTCTGTTGCATCTCAACCTGGTTGAGAAAAGACATACCCAGCAACATCTTGCTTGAGTCAAGCTCATGCACAACTGCAGCCTTGACATTATGCAGTTCAATCCCGCCGATCCGGACACTTGCCACGGTAAATACATGTGCCGTTGTCTTCCCTTTTGCGGTATTCATCATGATCTTTTTTGCATTACTGTAATCGAGTCGCAGGCGACGGGCATGTTGAGGGCTCATGGTGATATAGCTGGCACCCGTGTCAACGACAAAATCAGCCAGCTGCTGGTTAATCGAACCGGTCACAGTAAACATACCGCCATTTGAGATGAGATGCGCCTGTGCATTCGTTGCAGCTGGCAGACCAACACGCACTGCAATATTATCCGCCATCGACAACAGCATGCGCTTGCCGGCAACCTCCACCAACGCCTTTTCACTATTAGCAGCAATCAGTCGCACGTTATGACGCTCGTCACCAACACGTACCAGCTTACGTTGATGATCGATGTTGAGTACAGCCGCATTCTTAAACAGGCCAACAACTTCTATTTCTGGCAGCGCCACTTTGGTCGCGGCTAATGACTGCGCAGCGATTAGACTGAGTAATGAAGATAAGATAATTTTTTTGAAGTTCATACATTGCCCCTCCGGCATCGTTAAAAACTGAAACGGCAGGGACAAAACTTTGATAAGCGCTAAAAGGGCTATCTGTGATCCGGCTCATGGAATCCCGTAATAACCTTACAGATTACCTAGTGATCTGACTCACAGATAGCTAACTTTTTGTTTTATTTACTATTTGATAGAGGCAGCCAACACCGTACCGGGGCGTGCCAGATAGTCTTTTAGCATAGTCGCATAATCTTCCGGGACCGAGGCCTGTACCGCTGGATGGACGAGCAAATGCTCTGCCCAGGTTTTTATCGCTGGCACATCTGCATAGAAATCAACACCTGCATGCTGCTCGATTCCGCTCAGGAAACGAAACACAGGTGCATAAGCAACATCAACCATACCGAGTGTCTCGCCGACGAAAAATGGTGCTTCATTCATTTCCTCTTCGAGGATATCCAGCATGTCGACAATCGCGGCTTTTGCGCGCTTGAATTCCGGCTCACTGGCTGCCTGAATATAGTCATACACTGAGCCGAGCAATGCATCACCCAACGCGATCCAGGCCCGCTGTTGTGCACGTTTAAAGGGTTCTGTGGGGAGCAGGTCGCCACCACTGATATCATTTAAATATTCACAAATGACCATGGATTCAAAAAGTGGCTCTTCATCTACGAGCAACACGGGCACTTTTTCTAATGGCGAGACATCATAAAACCAGTCTGGTGGCATATCCAGATCAATATACTCGATTTCGTGTTCGAGATGTTTTTCCTCAAGGATAATACGAGCTCGTTGTACATAGGCGCACATAGCAAAACTAACCAGTTTCAGGTTTGGCGTACTCATTATTTAGATAACTCCAAAATTAAAAAGGGGCGGTATTCGCCGCCCCTCGCTTTTACTTTTAGAAAATACTATTTCTTCTCACCCTCAAGATGCCAGATATCTACGTCCTTTCCTGCCGCCTGGATATCATGCGCCCTGTCCGCTAAATAGCGTTGGAAACTGGGTTGCTTTTTATACGCCTCGGAGGATACGTAAGTCATGATACCGTTGGTATGGAAGATCTTGAAAAAGGCCTCTGAGCGAATGATTTCCTTACCTTGTTTATTAAACACGACAATCGTTGGTGCATATTTAACGTCTAGCTGCTTGGCCCATGCTTTTGCCGTGGTTTTCTTACCGGCAGGTGTCGTCACTGGGGTATCTGACCACATGTCTAACTGGACAACATCAAAGTCTTTGACCGTCTTGCGAATTTCTTCGTTGACTAACACCTTCTCGTGCAGGGTATCGCAATTCGGGCAATCCTTTTGCTCAAAGAAAACCACAAGCGGTTTTGCACTCTGCTGGTTACGGGTCAGATCATAGGGTGCGGATTTAAAAAAATCCTCGCTATGTAACTTGCCGGAACTACCTTTTGGGAGTTGCCTGGCAACATACTCGCGATAGCTGATCTCATTCTCTTTTTTCTGGTTGATATAATCAATTGCCAGCTTGAAGCGGCGCGGAGGGATATAACCGTTTAAGCGCAGGACAATCTTGCCCTGTTCATTGAAAAACAGGATGGTGGGTGTGAACTGGACTTTCAGCGCCGCTGCGAATTGTTTTTCGGTGTACTTTTTGCCCTCGATCGTCGCCACCTCACGATCTCCCCACATATTCAATGCAATCACATCGAAGTTTTTCCTCACCGCCTGCTCAATATCTTTTTGTGCCAGGTTTCGCTCGACCAGTGCATTACAATAGGGACAACCATCCTGGTGAAAGACAAGCATCAGGCGTTTGCCCGCTGCCGCCGCCTCTGCCACATCCTCCTTGAAATCCAGAAAACTCTCCTTGAACCAGGCAGGATACTCCGTTGGCATGGCACCATAGAATTTACCCTTCTCTTTTTCACTCGCACCTTCGGCGCTATAGGCATACCCGCCCATGCAAAGCGCAAAGATGAAGAACAGAACCTGGCCTGATAACAAACGGAATGGTTTATACATTGAGCTTCTCCAAAATTGTTTAGCACAGCCGTTCAATTGTCCGGAATAGTATCATTTTGACCACTAAATGCGATGTTTTATCCCCTTGGTTAAACTAGACGGAGCTGGTCTTCAATGCCCAACTCCCTTTAACTGGTCTGTCCCTTGTGACATTGATCCGTGCATAAGGTATTGAAATTGCGATGCATTACCCATAATTACCTTCGCATGTTTATTAGAATATGCTAATATAAAACGGACTTTTTAAGAGGTAACTCATTATGTACTTTAATATCAATGAGATAGAAGCAGCCGAGCTAGCTGACTGGGTCACTGAGAATGACAACCCGCTCCAGGTTATTGATGTGCGCGAAATACACGAGATCAATGCAGGCACCATCCCAGATGCCGTCCCGATGCCACTGGCTACTGTGCCTCTAAGGGTTAGTGAATTGGACAAGCAGACACCATTGGTATTCATCTGCCGTAGCGGGGCCCGCTCAGCACAGGCCTGTGCCTTTTTACAACAACAGGGTTTTGACAACGTACATAACTTACGTGGCGGCATGTTTGCCTGGGCCAATGCAGGTCAACCTATTGGTCAGCCTAAAGCCGGCTAACTAAACTCTCTGCCCTGGTAAAACGCTTAAGCAAGTTACCTGAACAAGCAGAAAAAGTTTTCCGATTCAGAAAAAAGGGGCCGTGTCCCCTTTTTTAATCTATAACTAGAAGCTATGGATTGGTTTTTATGGATTTACTTTACCGCCACCGCCAGCTTCTGGTGTCTGTTCTACTTTAAAGCCGTACGCTTATCCCGTGCGCTGCCTGCTATTCCACAGCAGCTTGATCTGATAAATCAGCCACTTCCTAGACTCAGTGTGATCATTACTGCGAAGGATGAAGCCACAACCATCGAGCACGCCCTGGCGACGATTCTTAACACAAGCTATCCAGACTTTGAGATCATCATCGTCAACGATCGCTCAACCGATACTACCGGTGAAATCATTAATGACTTTGCCCGCAGCCACCCTAAAATAAAACCTATCCATATAGACACGCTACCTGAAGACTGGTTAGGTAAAACGCATGCGTTAGATACTGCGGTACGCCAGGCCACGGGCGACTGGTTTTTATTTACTGATGCTGACGTACATCATCATCCAACACTTTGGCAACGTGCTCTGAACTATGCCATCAGCAAACACTATTCACATCTTGCCCTGCTACCTGACGTGCCCACACCTGGACGCATTTTACAGGCCTGCGTCAAAGCCTTTGGCCTGATGTTTCTGGCAACGGCCAAGGTTGAACAGATAGAAGACCCCGATAAAAAGGCCGCGATTGGTATCGGCGCCTTCAACCTGGTCAAGCGGGACGCCTTTGTTCAGACCCCCGGCTTTGAATGGTTAAGAATGGAAGTTGCTGATGATTACGGGATTGGCGTTATGATGAAAAAGTGGGGGCACAAAATCAGCTTTGCCACCGCCTATGATGACCTGCAAGTGGACTGGTACCATGACGTGCCGGGTATGATTAAGGGATTGGAAAAAAATATTATGGCACCCGGCACCCGTTTTGAAACTATCCGCCTAATAATAAGTCCCTTGTTGTTATCAGCGGTTATCCTCGGCCCGTTTCTCAGCCTGCTAAGCTGGTCTAATTATTATTTTGTTACAGGCGTGACCGTCTTGTTTTTTATTGTACTTTGTAGTTTCTGGATCCCCCGAAGAAACCCCGGTGATCTGACAACCTGGTTACTGACCCCTGTTGGTTACCTGATTATCCTTTATACATTCTGTCGGGCCTGCGCCCTGTGCCTGGCGAGAAACGGGATTAACTGGCGAGGGACTTATTACCCACGCTCACAACTGCGTAAATACCAGCGGGTAAAAGTCTAAATTCACTCTGCCAATTTAGTATGGTTTGTAATACTATTTCGCCAAACCAATGCATAAACATAGCGAGAGGTAGACAACATGTTCGAAGATCCCACCCAATGGTTAGTCGTTGGCGGTCTTGTTCTGGGTGCGATTTTTGGTTTTATCACCCGGCAATTTCGTGTTTGCCTGGTGAATGCGGTTAGTTCCGTCTCGCTCATTAAAGATTATCGCTATGCCCTGCTGTTTGCGGTTGCCGCACTGGTGGCCATTACCGGTACCCAGTTACTGGAAATCTACGATATCGTCGATATTGAAAAGGCCGCTTATCGCGACACCCGGCTGGACTGGCTTGGGGTGATTATTGGTGGTCTGATTTTCGGAATCGGTGCAACCCTCGCGGGCGGTGACGCCGCCAGAATCGTGATTCTTGCCGGCAATGGTAATCATGCCGGCTGGGTTGCTGTGTTCTTTTTTGCGATTTTCGCCTCTGTGGCCCAGTTTGGATTACTCGAATCCTTCCGCGTTGCTTCCATGCTGAATACTTCGATAACCGTAACTAACGATGCGGGTCTGGCAACGCTGCTCTCGGCGCCCAGCTGGCTGGTATTAATCGTGATTGATGTCCTCCTCATTGGTTTTATTTTTACCCAGTGGAAAAAACATGCGGAGATCAAATTACTCCTTGCCGGCGCCCTACTCGGCGCAACCGTTATCGCAGCCTGGTATACCACCGGCGTCCTGGCAGTTGATGAATTCGCTCCGCCCAAGTCGCCGTCTGCAATGACCGTATCCGGCCCCATGTCACGCACCGGTATCATGATCGTTGCCGGTCAGTATCCAGCCTTTTCGTTCTCGGTCGCATTTGTTGTTGCGCTGCTGGCTATCTCTTTTCTAGTAGCACTGGTTACCCGACAGTTTAGTTTTACGCCGATTAAAGGTTCCGTGGGTAAGGTTGCTCTCGGTGGCAGCTTAATGGGAGTCGGTGGGACCCTGGCTTATGGTTGCAATATCGGTCAGGGCTATTCGGGGCTGTCGACCCTGTCACTGGAATCAATCCTTGCCGTGATCGCAATGATTGCTGGTATTCACCTGACAACACGTTATCTGGAAAAAAACAGCTAAACCTGTTATTGCCACAAGCGTTTTATTTTATTCACTATGCAGGACTTTCCAAGGGAAAAGATTTACAACGTAGTTTGCCATGAATGCAAACCGCTGCATACTGCGATAGTAAAGGACATCTTGCAGCTACTCGATGACCCCGCAGTTTGTAAATCTCACTTCTTTAATGGTCGCTATGAGAATATTTATATTAGCGAAGCACAGATTCCCTCGGTAAAACCAGTACTACAATTGATTTTGCAGGAGGCAGCAAATCTTCTCGGTACCAGTGAAGATAAATTAAAACTGGGTTTCTGGTTTAACTTTATGCAAAAAAATGATGTCACCATTCCCCACCGGCATGATGATGATGATGAACTGATATCAGGTACTTATTACCTACAAATGCCTGAAGGATCTGGAATGCTGAAAATAAAGCTGGACCAGTACAACTGCGAAACAATCCAGCCTCAGGAAGCGGCCCTGACCTGTTTCCATCCTTCCGTTGAACATGAAGTCACAAACCATGGTTCACCTGTGCCAAGAATCAGTATTGGCTTCAACATCGGGCCACAGGATGCAATATCGGATTGAACCGATTGCTCGGCGACCTGAACTGATACCTGTCCTGGCCCAATGGCATGATCAGGAATGGCGACATCTGAACCCTGCGCACTATGATCTCCAGGCCAGGATCGCTGAATATCAACAAGCCACCACTAGCAGCCCGTTACCGGTAATGTTAGTGGCCCACCAGCAGGGCGCGGCAATGGGATCGGCGCGCCTGATTGCAGATGATATGGAAACTCACCCGGAACTGTCTCCATGGCTTGCCAGTTTATACGTGCATCCTGACTATCGGCAGCAAGGTGTTGCAACCCGCCTGATTAATGAAATTGAACTATCAGCAAACCGTTTGGGCTTTGAACAAATATATCTATTTACTGAAGACAAGGCGCAATTATATAAAAGGCTTGACTGGCAGGAATATGCACATGATGTTTATTTTGGTCAAAGCGTCATGATTATGAAGAAGGCATTAAACTAAGAAAACTTCACTTATTGATAAACGCTACAACTTGCTCTATCACCTGCTTATCTCTTAATAAACGCCTGTGCCCCAGGGTATTCGTATACAAAGCCTGGGAACCGGGAATCTTGCTGGTCAATTCTTCAGTTTGTTGCCAGGATACGATTCGGTCATCTTTATCATGAACAGCAAGTAATGCTATACCAGTATCACGTAAATTATTTTCGACGGCGATCTTTTCGTACAAACCTTCCCCAAATTTTCGGGCGAGCTTTTTATGAAAGCGCGACATCACTCTTTCATTAAACTTGAAATGACGCGCAAAACCATCGATCAAATACTCGATTCCCGCTGGACTGCTTATTGTAACCAGCTTATCGACAGCTAATTTATATTGTCCGATCGCAAAAGTAGCAACGATACATCCAAAAGAGTGGGAAATGACAGCTTTCGGCATTCCATGCATTTTAACTATCTCGTTGACTACCTTTCCTATTTCAAAAATAGTCGTGGTATTCCCCTCTGATTCTCCATGTCCCGGTGCATCAAACCCGATTACACCCAGACGCTGCTGATTAAGTGGTTTGATAAAACCACCCAGCTGGGAAGCGCGACCACTCCAGCCATGTATTACCAAGACATAACCTGCCTGGCATTCCCCCCATTGATATAAAACGATTTTTTTCCCTGCGATGTTTTTAGTTTCACTTCTTGCCAGCTCACGCCAGCGCCGCTCTCGCGTTGTTTCATTATAACGTGGAGTACTTATCCAGATGCGATAAGCAAGCTGACTGGCCAGACCGGGCCATAACCACCCGAGCAGTGAGAGCACGCCGCCCAGGAGTTTTAGATAGAAGGGTATTTTTCGTTTTTTCATAGAACTAATTTACGTTGTGCATTGATGCATCGCAAACGAAAAACGGCCACACTTTATCAAGGGTGGCCGCTTTGGAATGATACAGCTGGTTAGTGATTACATGTTACTGTAATAGTTCGCCAGGGCGTCCAGATCTGTTTCACTTAGCCCTTTCAGCATCGCGCCCATCACCGGGTCAGCACGTTTTCCAGTCTGAAAGTCCCGCATTTGCTTAAGTAAATACGGCGCCTTTTGCCCGGCCAGATTGGGATAAACCGGATTACTACTGACACCTTTGGCCCCATGACAACTGGCACAGCGTCCAGCAAGTTGTTTTGCATCGACCGCCAGACTGGCCTGGCTAAGCAGTGTTAAAAATACTACCAGACTGAATCGTTTCATTTTGCCCATTATAACCTCCACAACGAGTTGATATGCTGCAAGCATGCCTGTCGTTGTCTGAATGCAGACTGAATAGCGAGTAACAGATGAGGCTTGGATGGAATAATCAACCGGTAATCAATGAATTATATATTTGGCAGACGGCAGACTATGTTATTCCCATGTTTGGCATGGGTGTTTAGAAATTTGCTTATTTACTGAAGACAACGGCGGGCATATAGACTTATGTTAGACTCAACACTAATCGAACCATTAAACAAATTATCGTGACCACACAGAATATTCCCACCGCCAATCAACTAGCCGAGTTATATCCTGTCGATTACCCGGAGCATGAACGAACCCGGCTCGAAAATGACCAAATCTTACTCCCGGTAATCAATGAGATTAAATCCGGGAAACATATTGAACAACTGGATCGTTTTGCCAAGGCCTACCTGGGTATGTTTCTGGATCTGGATAACAGTATTCCGCCCAATGACCGAATCAATATTCTTGCTAACCCACAACTGGCCGAAGATATTAAAACCGGCTTTGCAGCCATTTTGAAAAAAGATGCGTTCCCCTCGCCAGGGCAAATCGCAGACTCAATTTATACTGAAGAGTATCCTGAAGGTTATGTACTACTCGCTGCCCTGGATCTCTACTCTAATGAGCCGGAATATGATTTCAGCAACTTACCCTCACAAACCGTAATCGCCGCCATTTGTTTTCACTACGCCTATCAAACAGAAATACATGATAAGTGGTTTGTTACTGCGATGCAGGAAAGACAACAGGATGTCATCTCGGCCTTTTCCAGCTTCTGGCAAAGACTGATAAAACACAATACCGATCATTTACCCGGTTTATACCAGTTTATTGAAGAACGGAAGTATGACCATCTTTCCGGACAGATCTTACTACCCGTGCTCGCTAACTGGCATAACGTAAGAAAGAAGGTACTTAGCAAGCTTCTACATACAGCTATCCGGACAACTGATCACAAACAATTACTTGAAGTCTGTAGAAGCTATCTTGAAAACGGTAATGCAGGAGAACCCGGGCGGTATATATTATGGCTGACCACGGCGTTCTTTCTGGCGCCTGATGATCATGAGACGGAACTCCTCGATTATACTGGACGCTCAAAGGAGAAAATCATCCCGCTAGTTGATTTTGTTTCTCTGATCTTATCTGACAAACAAATCGATACTCTACCAGTAGATAACCGAGCACTCGCAACCCTGTTGCGAATTATTGCACCCAAGATCACTCCCCAGGAAGACCGCTATGGGCAGATCTGCGATAACACGCGTAAGGTGATGTACCTATTTTATTTACTGGCCATCGCGAAGGACACCAGAGAGTACAAAACTCTTGATGTGATTGAACAGCTAGGCCAGGTAAGAGTGATGAAGTTATACAATCCCATTCTTGATTACATTATCCGTTTGCATGAATCCCAGGAGGTACCCAACTTCGATGACTTTATTACCAAACTGATCGAGCTGGAACTCATCAAGGCCAGAATCAAACGCTACGACTAGGCGCGTCACTGCTATCTCCATTCTATAAATCTGGTTATACCGACCAGGCATTTGGTAATTACGCTTAAATTTAATCACTTATGACCGATATGACTAGTGAGGCAACAACAATCGTTGAAAAAATCCAGCCCAACAACAGAGCAACCCATACAACCAGGTAATGTGTTAATAACCTTATGAACAACAACCAATCCTGTCTCGAGGTCAGCGTGATCGAGAACCTGGCCTCATTTCTCAGCAGCGAAAATCTACAACAATTACTGACCACCTATTTACGGGACAGCCAGAAGATTCTCGCTGATCTGGATACAGTGCTGACAGCGAAAGACGCCAGGGAAACCACCCGGCTGGTCCATAGTCTGAAATCTACCAGCGCCAACATCGGGGCAATACGCTTCTCTGAAATGGCAAAGGCGCTTGAGGTTCTCGCCCGTGCCGAGAAGCTCGATGAAGTCAAAGCCCAGCTCACTGAATTAAATGCCTTATTTGCTCAGACTCACGACTGCATCGAAAAACTCGATGTTATGCAGAACTGACAAATCATCAGATATTCGCCTAATAAACGGACCGCTATACTACTGTAGAGTGGCTTTCTGCTTCATTTAACCTGCCCTGATCGCGTAGAATAGCGGGCCTTGCGGCAAATACCCGTGCAAGCCAATTTGAAATGTATTAACTTATTGTTTTAACTGAAAAATAGATATGTCCGGCACAAACAACGACAATGTCCTCAACATGAAATACGAGACGGATGATCTGCGCATCCTTGATATCAAGGAAGTCAGCCCACCCAGTCAGTTGCATGCTGAGTTACCGATTACTGATCAGGCAAGTGAAACCATTTGCGCAGCACGCAACGCGATTCATCACATCCTGCATGGCCAGGACGATCGTTTCCTGGTGATTATCGGTCCATGCTCCATTCACGACCCGAAAGCGGCGCTCGAGTACGCGAAAAAACTCGTCACTGCCCGTGAAAAATTCAAAAATGATTTATTAATCGTGATGCGCGTCTATTTCGAAAAACCGCGCACCACGGTGGGCTGGAAGGGTCTAATTAATGACCCGGATCTGGATGACAGTTACCATATCAATAAAGGACTGCGCATTGCCCGTGAACTTTTGTTGAATATCAACAACATGGGTATGCCCGCGGCAACAGAATACCTGGATCTGGTAACTCCACAGTACGTGGCGGATCTTATCAGCTGGGGCGCAATTGGTGCCCGTACTACCGAAAGCCAGGTACACCGCGAACTGGCATCGGGACTATCCTGCCCGGTTGGTTTTAAAAACGGGACAGATGGCACATTGAAAATTGCCGTCGATGCGATTCGTGCTGCCAGCCGCCCACACCACTTTTTATCCCTGACCAAGGCCGGCCATTCAGCGATTTTCTCCACTGCTGGCAATGATGACTGTCATATCATTTTACGTGGCGGTAAAAAACCAAACTATGATGCTGCATCAGTAGAAAAGGCTTCGCAGGAACTCGAAGCCGCCAAGCTGCCAGCACGCCTGATGATCGACTTTTCCCACGCCAATAGTAGCAAACAGCATCAAAAACAGGTTGAGGTGGCTGATGATGTCGCCGGACAAATTGCGGCGGGCGATAAGCGGATTATCGGCGCGATGATCGAAAGCCACTTGAAGGCAGGCCGCCAGGATGTCATCCCTGGCAAAGAACTTGAGTATGGGAAAAGTATTACGGATGCCTGCATCAGCTGGAATGAAAGTGAGAAAATCCTTGAAACCCTGGCCCAGGCGGTCCAACAAAGACGCCAGTTTAATAAAAGCTAACCACTCGACCTGTCACCAAACAAGGCGGAGTACGTATCGCCGATATGGCCTTTTGCGGCCTCAATCGCCCCTCCAATGCTCGTGGATTCGAGATTGGCCCATTGCCAGGCTTGCGGTGTAATTCGCTGCAAATCGCTGGCTTCAGGTAAGTCACTATAGGGTAGTGAGGCAATCAGATTAGCGATATGGATATGGGCCACCGCAGCAATATGCTCCTGAGGTGCAGCATGAAGATCATGATGAAAGCCGATACCGCTTACCAGGATGTCCGGAAGACCCCAGTGACTGGCCAGGACCGCACCCACCTGGGCATGGTCGAAACCCAGGGTCTGCCGTTCAGCCTGGTAGGGTTCCATGCCTGCTTCTCCTTGAATCGTTAACAGGATCGCAGCCACCGATTCTTCAGGTAGCCGGTGGAACATCACCAGGTGGCCTATGTCATGTAATAGACCTGCAGTAAACATGGTATCGGCATTCACAGATTGGGAGACGCGGGCCAACTCATGGGCAAGTAAGGCACAGTAAAGGCTATGATGCCAGAAATCTTCAACCGAAATGACATCATTGGGAATCCCATCAAAAACCTTTGCGGCTGTGGTCGTTAGCACCAGATCTCGAATTTGCTTGGTGCCCAGTAGCGTGACGGCACGGTTGATGGTATCAATCTGCCGCTGCCCCCCATACATGGAACTATTTGCCACTTTCAGAATACGGGTGGCGATGGCTGGGTCCTGACTGATGACCTGCGCAATCTGTGCAACGCTGGTATCTGCTCGGTTCACTAACTCATTGATTTTTATAACCACTTCGGGCAGCGAGATGAGCTGATCCATATCATCGATCAAAGTTTCAAGCGTTTGCGCTGTAGCGTTGCTTTTTAAGCTGATTGTTTGCATAAAAACTTGGTCGACTCATTTGGCCCTGCCTTTAGCGATTTGCAAAAAATGTGTCGATCCAGTAACACTATTGAATGGGCTGGCTGGCGGGTGCTAACTCATGAATTCAAGTGGATAGCACTGCCTAGCATGGTCCTGCTGCTGTTGAGCGTAATTGTACAGGTTTTACTCAAGGAGAAGCCGTGAACTCATCTAAGCCACGCCCAGCCTTCCATCTGGCATTCCCGGTCCATGACCTGGTAGCTGCCGAGGCCTTCTATTGTGAGGTACTAGGCTGTAAGACGGGCAGAAGGGATAAGCACTGGATCGATTTTAATTTCTATGGGCACCAAATTGTCGCCCATCGCACAAAAATAGCCGATCCCAAACAAGAGAATTTGGTCGATAATAAAAAAGTCCCCGTTCCACACTTCGGGATCATTCTCGACTGGCCGGAATGGGAAGCAGTCGCAAAAAATTTAATCAAAATTAATGTAAAGTTCGATATCGACCCCTATATAAGGTTTAAGGGACAAAAAGGTGAACAGGCCACTATGTTTTTCCGCGACCCTTCTGGAAATGCGATAGAAATCAAGGCCTTTCGAGATCAAAACCAGATTTTTGAGAAGTAGGTTAATGTGCAGTCAGTAAAATTCCCGTTGTTAAAAGCCAGTTTCCTCTGCTGTTGCCTGGTGGTTAGCCTTGCCGCCTGTAGTTCCACCCCGCAACAGGAAAGTACCGGCGAATTCTTTGACAGTAGCATGATTACCGCCAGGGTAAAGGCCAGTCTCATCGATGACGGGGTTACACGTGGTTACCGTATCAGGGTCAGTACTTATAAGGGCGTGGTCCATTTAAAAGGGTATGTAAACTCTGATCAGGAAAAGCATCGCGCCGCGACGATTGCCCGTGGTATCGAAGGCGTGAAAGGTATCGAGAATGCCCTGGTGGTGCGGGCCGACGACATAGAACAATCGACCTCTGCCAACTACTAGCCTGAACCTTCCGAAGGCGCAAATGAAAAACGCCCGATCATATCGGGCGTTGATTCAGGTTATTAGTGAATGGTGCTGTTATCGTTTTACAGCAACTCCGACTGTTAAGCTCACTTCTTTAACAGGAGCCGGTGAATCCTTGTAGCCATAAGAAGTCTCATGAGATGCCTCGGCCGGTAAGAAGCTTATAACCAGCACCAGTAATAACAGCATGATTGCGAGTGAGACGTATTTTTTCAATATAGCTTTCATCTTTTCTTATTCCTATCTTGTCTTGCAATTGTGATTCACAGTCGCCAATCTGTGAAGGAGGCTGATTTTAAGCTAAACGCACTTACAAGTCTTGTCAGAAATTCCCCAAAATCGTGTAAGGGTATGCTTACAAGCGATGAACGGTAGTTTCTTAACAATCTTTAACAATTCATCATCCAATTCCAGGTATTGAATGTGTGAATTATTTTTGAGTTAGTCATCTTTATCGACTAGAAGCGCTGCCTCAGCTTGATTACAGTTTCTTTTGCAAAGCATAAACTAATTTTAACAGGCTGCGATTACAAAAAAATTACACTTAATGCGAACATCAAACATGGATGATTACCATTTTTATAATAATCAACTATCCCTGCATTGCCGCACTCAGGGCCATGAGTCGAATCCGACAGCGATGATCTTTTTGCACGGGCTCGCCAGCAATGCAACCCGCTGGCAGGAGCTGATGTCAAACCTGGCTTTAGAGGATAAAAGCTACCTACTGGCCATGGATCTGCGCGGCCATGGTCATTCCATGACTTATAAACGTTATCAGCGCAGTGACTGGTGCAAGGACATAGACAAGTTGATTAAGATCCTGGACCGCCCCACTATTCTGATTGGCCATAGTATGGGCGCCCAAGTCGCGCTGGATTACGCCACACGGCATAATACCAACCTACAGGGCCTGATCCTGATTGACCCGGTATTTCCCCAGGCATTGACAGGGGTACTCAAAAGAGCTGCGCACCTACGCTGGTTGATTTTCATGGTGGCAACTATTCTCAGGACACTCAATCGACTGGGTTTGCGTAAACATAGTTATCCTTATCGTAGCCTGTATGAACTGGATC